>CALLYL010000926.1 GCA_937859535.1 uncultured Myxococcales bacterium | reverse complement strand
TGTCGGAGATCCGGTGGCGCGCTTTGCCGAGGACGGACTGCGGGTGATGCGTGCGGTGCGGTTTTCTGCGCAGCTTGGCTTTGTCATCGAAGCCGCGACGAGAGCGGCCTTTGCGGGGGCGCTGTCGACGTTGCGTAAGGTCAGTCGCGAACGGATTCGAGATGAGCTGCTCAAGCTCCTGGCTTCGCCTTCACCCTCCGAAGGTCTGCGCCTCATGCTGCTACGGAGTGCGGACGATGACTCGCTTGACTGGGGTCCGGAAGGCAACATGCTGCAAGTGGTGCTGCCCGAGGTAGCGCACGTAGTGACGGATGCAGCGAGGCTGCGGGCCCTGCTGGGAGCCATCGAGCAGCTACCTGTTGTGCATCGTCTGGGCGCGCTGCTGTGGCCGATGCGTGAGTGGTTGGCCGGGGCGGGGGCGCGGGTGCTGACGGTGCCACGGGCGCTGTCCGAGCTTCTCGATGAGCGGCTGAAGCTACCGGTCAGTGAACGTCAGCACCTGTCGGCGCTGCTGACTACACCCGTTTTTGAAGCGGAGCTGTGTTCGCACTTGCACGGTGCTGCGTTACGTCGAGTGCTTGCACAGGTTTCGGGGCCCGTCCTCGATGCGCTGCTGGCGATTCAAATGGCCCATGCCTCCGCCGCTGGAGATAATGCAGTGGCCGAGCGCCTTGCCGCGCTGGTCCGTCGCATCGCAGCCGAGCGGGCGCTGCGTCCGCCGCTGTCCGTGGGCGAGCTTGTGCTAAGCGGCAAGGAGCTGATCGCAGAGCTATCGCTGCGGCCTGGACCGGTGGTGGGTGAGTTGCTGCGCGAGCTGCTGGTGGTGGTGCTGGATGATCCGGCGCAAAATGACCGAGCCGTTCTCCTCGCAAGGGCCAAAGAACTGCTAACTGCCCGAAATTTTAGGCATTGACAGTTCGCGCCGCACCGCGATAGATAGTTGGTCACCTCGCTCGCGAAAGTGGCGGAATTGGCAGACGCGCAGGATTCAGGTTCCTGTGAGGTAACACTCGTGAGGGTTCAACTCCCTCCTTTCGCACCCTGAATATAGGCCCGGAGAGTCAACCTCTTCGGGCCTTTTTCTTTTCCTTCGCAGTAGCAGGCCCGCAGCGTCAACCGCTCGGGCCTTTTTTTTCGTCTTGGGCGGCACTACCCATCGAGCGTGGCCATGGTCCGTGCCGCGCCCGAACAGGTCCAGGGTCCGCCCGTGTTGGCCCCGACCTGACAAATCCCTTCCCAAATCCTTATTTTGTGAAGTAAAATTCGTGTCCTCGAAAACCAAAATTACTGATCATATAAGGGGCCCCTGACAGCGCGTCGCATGACACGACGCATCCAGAAGCGAGGCGGCCTCTGCCAGTGATCGGTCGGAGGACTCATGGCCAAGCCGCTCATTTTCCGTCACGGGAAGAGCGAGCTGTCCTTTCAGTTGGACAAGCTCGACCGCGACAAGCTCTACGGCTACATCGACACCGAAGCGCATGACAGTCAAAGCCGCGTCTGCCAGCTCGCCATCTTGGGCGGTGATGGCAAAACGCTGGTTGGTCGTGGCGGGAGTGCGCTCCAGTACGTCGATCCGGATGGCAACTACTGCGCTCGCACGCTGCTCAAGCCGGTATCGCCAGAAGGTAAGCCGCTCACTGCGGTTCCGTCCTCGTTTGCTACCCCGATCGTCCTCGATCAGCGCGCTAGCCTTGACGAGTATCTGTCGCACAATGTGAAGTCGGTCTATCTGCTCACCCCACCAATGGGGGCCGATGATCTGGTCAAGGAATTGCGCGGGGGAGCGATCTACACTTTCGCGTTTTCCTATCGCGGCGGACTCAATCCCAACGTGGGCTTTCTGTTCGCGAGCAGTGAAGGAATTCCGACGTTGGCAGTAGGTCAAAAGGCGCGTCTCGAGTTCGTTCGGCTGGCCGAGATCACCGACCCTGAAGAGGAGACGGAGGTCGAGGAAGCCGCTGACGACGATGAGATGGACTTCGGGATGATGTGAGGAGTCGACGATGGGCAGCATGAACATTAGCAACAGCAAAAATCGCGACGCAGTCGTCGCAACACGCAGCGTTTCGAGCACCCAGCGCATCGTCTACCTCGACGAAAAGGGAAGACAGACCAAGTCGGTGCGCGTGCTCCGGGCGCCTCTGGATCGTGACCTGGGCGCGCTTACCAAAAAGATTGGTGGCAGTGATCCGCTGGCCGCTCTGTCCGATGCACTGATCAAGGGCGACCCCGAGGTCGATCTGGAGTGTACCGGCCAGTTCCTGCGCGATACCTCACGGGTGTATGTCGATCCAGATCAGAAGATCATCCATTCCGTATCGATGTGGGACATCGTACGGAGTCCGGATGGAACCCAAAAGGAACGGCGTCCCCACAAAGCTTCGGAACAGAATGTCGCTACGGAGACTCCGCTCAAGTGGTCGGGAAAGCTCCTGAAGAAGGCCGAGGTGTGGAATCGCTTTGTGTTCTCTGGAAAGCTCCAGGTGGTTCACATCAACGGTCTCACCTACGACTTTCTGTTTGAAATGGCGAAGGAGCTAGAGCAAAAGGAGTCGCTCTTGCTCGTCGGTGCCGGTGCAAAATCAAATCAACCGCTGGTGTTTCAGCGTGGTGGTACTTCCTATCGCGGATTCCTGGAAGGACGTACCCAAGGGGAGTCCTACTGTTTGATCCTGCACCTGTCCAACCTAGAGCTGAAGTCCCCGAGCAAGGAGAAGGCGTAATGGCAGCGAGCAGCAAGATTCAAGGTGCGCCCAGCCTGATTGACTCAGCTCACATCGAGTGGAAGCTTGGCAAGTACGGAGTCGGGCAAGGCAAGGATTTGAAGAATCCCACCGTGTGGCAACGGACGCAGGAGTACCGTCGTGTTCAAGCCTCGCGCCTCTCTCCGATCGAAAAGAAAGACATCCGTAGTCGGCTGCCGGTCGGGGAATATCATCTGTCGCGCAAGGTCGATGGCGAGATGGCGGTGCTGTGGTTTCATGATGGACAGGCACTGCTGGTGAATCCGGGAGGAACGGTGCGAGTCGGTCTGCCCCTCCTTGCGGATGCGGTGAAGAAGCTGACGAAGGCCGGGGTATCGTCGGCTCTGTTCGTGGGCGAGCTGTACTATCGGCATCCTGATGGTCGGCGTCCGCGTGTCTCCGATGCCAGCAGTGCGGCGCGGGCACCCGGTTCCCAAGATGATCTCGATCGACTCTGTCTGGCGGTATTTGATTTGCTAGAAGTGGATGGCCAACCGACTCCAGCCAAGCACGGAGATACTTATGGGCGCATAAGTAAACTGTTCACTGGCAAAGATCGGATCCATCCGGTCGATGCCGTGACCGTCAAGACCGCCGAAGAAATCGACAAGTTCTTTGTGGACTGGGTGGAAGGGCAGGGTAGTGAAGGGCTGGTGCTGCGCTCGGATACGGCCGGTGGCTTTAAGCTCAAGCCTCGCCACAACCTTGACGTGGCGGTGATTGGCTTTACTGAAGGCAGCGACGATCGCAAAGGTCTGCTGCACGATCTGCTCTGTGCTGTGCTCCGCAAAGACGGTAGCTTTCAGATCATTGGTCGAGTTGGCACCGGCTTTTCTGATGATGAGCGCCGCGCCATGCTGTCCGACCTGAAGGACATGACCGCTGCCAGCGATTATGCAGAGATCGGAGACGGTCACGTTGCCTACCAGATGGTGCGTCCAGAGTGGGTGATCGAACTAAGCTGTCTGGATCTGATTTCGCAGACCACTCGTGGTGGTGGAATCGACAAAATGGTCCTTTCCTACGATGAAAAGACCTGCCGCTACGCACCGCTGCGCCGGATGCCGCTTGCCTCGCTGATCTCGCCCGTTTTCGTGCGGAAGCGTGATGACAAGCGAGTCAATACGACCGATGTCCGAGCACAGCAGATCGCGGATCTACTTGAGATCGCGATGCTCGACAAAGACGCCCGGACCTATACGCTGCCCAAGAGCCAGGTCGTGCGCCGCGAGGTGTATGTCAAGACGTTGAAGGGACAGACGGCGGTGCGGAAGCTGCTCCTGTGGAAGACCAACAAGGAAGAGGACGGCGAGTTCTCTGCTTTTGTCCTTCACTACACGGACTACAGTCCGACCCGCAAGGAACCGCTCGCTCGCGAAATCCGTGTCTCGAACAGCCGCGACCAGATCGAAGCGCTGTGGAAGGAATTCCACAGTGAGAACATCGTCAAGGGCTGGAATCCCGCCTAGGCAGTTTCTATCGCTGCGACCGAAAGGTCAGCAGCCCAGCCCGCAGCAGGGAGGACTGGCCACCTCCCGTGCAAAACCACTCGCTCACCGTACGTCCGTACGATATTGTCTGCCGCTGCTTGCGCCCACGTAGCGCCACCGCTGTCCTTCATCTGTCAAAGAGAGTCTCCCCGAACATGCGGAATCGTATTCCAGTTCATCGGTTTGGCTGGTTTTTCCTGTCGAGCATGCTGCTGGCCTGCGCGCCTCACACCAGTGCCTTGAAGGGCACCTCGGCTGCTCTGCCTGAAGCGACTGCCATCCCACAGTCGCCGCTTGATGCCTATACCATTCCTCCGCTTCCGGACTGGTCTGACAAATATGCTCATACCGATCACGGAGCTGACGTGCGATTTTTTCGAATCAAAAAATTGATGAATGATTTTCATCTGTCGCGATTTCAAGCGGTGGATTTGCAGAATCATTATCGACATTTGACGGCTACTGGAATATCGGCAACGCTCGCATTCGAGCGAGCACTGGCTGAAGTTCGGGCCGGTCGAAGTTTGAGCGGCGTTGATATCAAACAACTGCGCAGTGCGGCTTTTATCGTAGTATATGATTTGGATGAAACACTCTATCAGGCATTCTATAAGACCGGCGCTCGTGGACCGACGTGGCATGACTTTTCGTTCCAGAGTCGTGGCCAAGACGTCTATGTCAAACTGCGGCCGGGCTGGGTGCAGGCGGTGCAAAAAATCCATCAGCTTGGCGGAATGGTTGTGCTCTTTACGGCCCGCGCCGATGATGTGGCCGAGAGTGCGGCCCGTCAGTGGATGCACGCAGGAAAGAACATTCGCGAGCTCGTCGATGGCTTCTTTTCAAAGAGCCATCTGGTGTTGCAAGAGAAGACCGATGGGGATCCGGTAGTGGTTCCATCGAAAGACCTACGCTTTCTTGATGAATCGTTGGAAAGGGTCATCATTGTGGACGATAATCCTCGAAGAGTGTTCCAGCATCATCGCCAGCGTTTGATCAAAAAATTCCAGGCTGATCCTTATCTTGATGATATCCATACAAAGTCGGGTTCATCTATACTTGTCCGTTCCTTTGAACAGACGCTGCCGATGGTGGTTCGCGAAATTGAAGAAGCAGTTGCGTTTATGCGTTCGCACGCTGGGGTTACTTTTGCTCAGTCTTATTTGCCATATACAATGCTCGGTAGAGTTGCGCTAGAAGCTCTGACCAATAGTGGGTTATCGGAACCACAAGCACTCGATTATGTTCGAAAAAATCCTTCTTATGTAGAAGAGTCGTTCTAGCCGCATTCACGCTTGCCGCTTGCTGCCGTACCGCTCCCCATCGCCCGCTCGGTTCTGTACGTCGTCTACTGAAGCGCGAAGAGCCGGACAGGGTTTTGGGGGGATTCCAAATGGGCTATCCAAGCGCGTACCGCAAGCCTGATCATTTGTTGACGTTCGATTGGTAGTGTACCGACGTCAGGAACTGGTCGGGAAACGAGCGTGCTGGTGAGCGATGCGTTGAATCGGATTCTGATCGTTCTCATTGCGATCGGATGGCTCCATTTTCTGAGGCTAATCATGACCTGATTCCTAAACAGAAGATGTCCTGCTAAGATGCAAATGCACCTTTTTGTGCATGTCCGTAACTTAGGTTCGAGGGGGATCTTCTTATGATGATGTTTCGCAAAATCACTGGCTTTGGTAGCGCACTCCTGCTTGTGGCCGTGGTTAGTCACTGTGGGACCAGCGGCACCGACGGAAGTAACCTGGACATGGCCGGCCCGGATATGACCCAAGCCGCGGCCCCGCCAGTGATCACTGCGATCAGTCCGGGCAGCGTGCTCAACAGCGGTGGCGTCCAGATCACGATCACCGGCACTGGATTCCAGCAAGGTGCCACCGTGAAGGTCGGGGGAATTTCCTGCGGCGGCGTGACGGTCGTTTCTGCAACATCGATAACCTGCACGCCTGCTGCGACTCCCTCTCCGCAGTGCGGTCCGGTGAACGTGGTGGTGAGCAATCCCGATGGTCAGTCGGCGAGCAATGGCACGCTCTTTCAGCTCAAGAGCAAGGCGCTCGGCTTTGGGAATCCCGTCAACATTCCCAATGCTGCAGGTGATCCGAACAGCAAGCAGGCGATCACAGTAGACCTCAACTCCGACGGAAAAATGGATGTTGTAAACCTCGATGAGGTGGGTGGCGTGGGCAGCGCGCTTCCCAGGGTCAGCATTCACCTGAGCAATGGCGATGGCACCTTCGTTCCCACCACAACCATCACCCTGGCCGCCAACTCGAACCCCACCGCAGTCGCTGCGGGCGATGTGAATGCCGATGGAAAAGTGGACTTGGTGGTGACACTTGGTGCGGCGGATCAGATCCAGCTACTCACGGGTGATGGCAAAGGTGCGTTCACTCCGCAGACCGCCATCAATGTGGGCGCAAAGAACCCGATCTCCATTGCACTGGGTGATCTGACGGGAGACGGCAAGCTCGATGCAGTGGTCGGGCATCTGGCGGGAAATGGTTTCACTGTCTTCACCAACACGGCCGGAGTCCTTGGCGCTCCCAGCAATCAGGTGCTCAACTCGTTCGCCAACATCACCAGCGTGGCTCTTACCGA
>CALLYL010000925.1 GCA_937859535.1 uncultured Myxococcales bacterium | reverse complement strand
AAAATCGATACGCTCGACGGTCTCCACATTGATTGTCAATCGGTAGCGGCCCATCTGCTCACACTGGAAGCGGCGGGCCGCAAGCACCGCGTGACGATCGAACGAATCATCATCACGCCCGACTTCCACGGAGCACTCTTTGCCGACGTTCCAGCGATACGACGCTTGGCACCACTGTTCATGAAACGGGAAGCGTGGGTCCGCCACGACGAGCACTATCACGTCGACTTTTCGATTCCGTCCTCGCTACGCAGACCACTTTCCTGCCGGTAGGGGATCACCCATAGAGCCGCATGCCTGGCTCTATCAGCACTCCGTTCCCTGCAACTGGCTTGTGGCATCGGACCTTGCGAATTGCTGCGGTCCCGCGTATGTCTGCCGCGCATGTCTTTACGCGCTTCTTCTGGCCGAATCGCCTTGGCTCTGCTTGCCGTCTACCTGATTTGGGGGTCGACCTATCTTGCCATTCGCTTCGCGCTCGACACTTTGCCTCCGTTTACGATGGCTGGTGCCCGCTTTGTGCTGGCCGGACTCTGTCTGCTGGGCTTTGCACGAGGCTCCGGCGCTCCGCCGCCCGATCGAGCGCAGTGGTGGAGCGCAGCGCTCATCGGAGGGCTCATGCTCGTCGGGGGCAATGGGGCCGTGTGTTGGGCCGAAAAGACCGTGCCGTCCGGACTGGCCTCGCTGCTGATTGCAACCGTTCCACTATGGGCAGTGGTGATGGGGGCTCTGCTTCCCGGGGGACAGAAACCGAGCCCACGGGTGATCGCAGGGATTCTGTTTGGTCTGGCCGGAGTCGGCATTCTGGTTCAGCCGCAGAAATCGGGATCCGTGGACCCGGCCGGAGCAGCGGCGCTGCTGTTCGCGGCGGCATCGTGGGCGGCGGGGTCGGTGTTGTCCAAGCGCGTGCGCTTGCCCTCCTCGCCGGTGCTGTCGACGGCGATGCAGATGCTCTGTGGGGGCAGCTTCCTGCTTCTGATCGGTTCCATCGCTGGGGAATGGCCTGGCATCCACCTTCAGTCCGTTACCACCAAGTCCGCTCTCGCAGTGGTCTACCTGATGGTGTTTGGCTCAATCATCGGCTTCACCGCTTTTGTCTGGTTGCTACGGAACACCACGGCGGTGATCGCGACGTCCTATGCGTACGTAAACCCGCTCGTCGCTGTACTTCTCGGCTGGGCGCTCAACGGCGAGACTCCGAGTCCACGTACCGCCACCGCTGGCGCTTTGGTGGTCGGAGCGGTGGTGCTGATCACCACGGCTCGTCCACCCAAGTAAGCAGCGCGATCCAGCTCCATCACAACTTGCGGGTGATTTCGAGCAGCACCGCACCACCAGGTGGTCTCGGAAAGTGCATATTGCGTGCAGCTTGAGCGGCGCACTCGTCGATTTGGAAGTTGGTGAAGGTGCTGGCGGCGGTCACTGCGGCTTGGACCTTGCCCTCTTTATCGATCGCAAACAGCAGCGTAATCTGTCCCGGCTGGGTCGTTCCGAATCCTTTGCCGCAGATTATCAAGTGACGGGACTGTGCAATGAAGGCGTTGGTAGCGGCGACTCGATACTGCGCATCCACAGTGGAGCTTCCCAGCCGTCGCGCATCCGGAGTGAAGAAATCAGGGGGTAGCGTGTAGCGCGGCGGGCCCTTCCGCATCGCGGAAAATTCCGTGAGTACCATTGGATCGACATGGCCATCGTTTTCGCCTGGCAAGGCCAGAGCTCCCAGTCCGCCGGTAAACATGAGGAACAGAGCCTCGCCAATCTGGTCGGTAGTGCTCCTTCGCGGGCTGGCTTTGCCTCGGATTCCCTCGCAGTAGACCAGGCCTCCGGGTCGGAACGGATCGAGCTGACGTGTACTACAGGCACACCGATCTGTACGCTCCAAGATCGGGATCTCACACGGCACATGATCGGGCGCCAAGAAACGCGGCGGCTTGCTGGTGCGATGTAGGAACGATCCCATCGGCTTCATGTCCTCGGACCACAGCAGGGTAAATCCATCAAGATGCCGGATGAAATAGCGCTTCGAGCTACGGCGATCGACGTGAACTTCGAAGTAGTGAAGTCCATCCACCGTCCGCTCATCAGCAATGCGGAGCCCGACGTCTGCGTAGAACCAGCGATCGCCAAGCTGCGGGGAAAACAGGGGTTCACCACGCTCCTCCTTGGCGGTCACATGGACATCGGATTCGACGAAGAAGTCCTTTTCTGCGTGCTCATAACGGACGTGTACCACGGTGTCGCCGGGACTCCGTACCGTGATGGCCGGACTTTTCACCGTCCAACCGTCCGTGGTGGCATCTTCCGGTGTCCAGGGTCGCTTCGGTTCAGACGTCGTCTCGGAAGCTTGTTCGGAAGCTTGTTCGGAAGCTTGTTCGGAAGCTTGTTCGGAAGCTTGTTCGGAATCCTGTTTGGATGGTGGTGTCGGCTGCGGTTC
Source organism: uncultured Myxococcales bacterium (assembly GCA_937859535.1). Taxonomy (GTDB): domain Bacteria; phylum Myxococcota_A; class Polyangia; order Palsa-1104; family JAEUJZ01; genus JAEUKA01. The sequence continues at coordinate 566 of CALLYL010000925.1, read as the reverse complement.
TGTCACCTTTGGGGTGAAGATCGGGGGAGCTGGCTTGAACTCGTAGCCGACGTGGATCGGATGGGTATAGTCGGCAAGCCTGGGCAGCATTCGAAAGCAGGTCAGACGCTGAATGTGCAGGGTGGAGTGCCACAGCACAAACAGGGACATCACCAGTACACAGGGGGCGAGGAGGAGCATCTTTTCGGGCGCTAGACTCATCCTTCGCAGCGCGGCGGTCACGGTGGCGGCAGCAAACGCCAGTACCACCAAGTTCAAAACAAGCAGCGTCCAGGTCACATCCTCAAAGACCTTCGCCGAACGAGCATCCGAACCCAGCAGCAGATCAACAAGGGGAGAAAACTCAGGAGGCGCAAACTTGGCATAGACCACCGGGATCAGCACCGCAAACCACAGATCGAGCAGGATTCCGGCGCGACTCGGAGTGGGACGCCACTCGGCTCTGCTTGCGCCCGAGGGATCATCCAGCGGATCGATAGGGGGCTCTCGGTTCACGCGAGGCGTGCGATTCAGTCGTACCCACAGATAGCCAAGCAGCAGCACGAGCAAACATCCCCCGAACAGCA
>CALLYL010000924.1 GCA_937859535.1 uncultured Myxococcales bacterium | reverse complement strand
AGGTGGTTTTTTCTCGCAACGGCAGACCTGGCACTGGACGCAGGGACAGCCAATTGTCTCCAATGTAGCGATTCCCTTCGCGATGGAACGTCGCAATCATTGGCAGCCGCTGTCCATAGGTCACTGACCCTGGGGTGATGTCGACGACAAATGCCACCGAGGTCGCGGCAGCACTCTGTTCCACGGACGGCAGTGAGGACTCGCTGAGCGGAGCATCGAAGCGGAAGTAGATCGCCGCGCCCGGCCCAGCGCCCTGGATCTTGCCGTTGAGAAACGCAATGTACTTGCCTGGCTGCCCAGCGGGCTGCGGGAGCTGAGACAGATCATAACCAGAGCGTAGCTCTGCATCGCCAATTGGCCCGCTGGCCGAGGGCTGCTGTTTCAGCCGGAGATCACTTGGGAACGGGAGTGCAAAGAAATCGGTCTGCATCTTGGCCGCTGCGCTCCCCGGAAGCACATGCAATGCCACTGCTCCTGGTCCGGTTTGTGACTCTGTACCGCCACAGCCTGCCATGACAAGCAGCGACGACAACGCAGCAGAAACCGCCCAAGTGGAAGTGCAGTGATGAGCTTCAAACGAGAGGCGAGCTAGAGACGACGACATCCGCAACATGGGCGGACAATAGCCACAGCCTGCATCCGCTCACAAGCGACTTGTCCGATACGTCGGACGTGGTCCGTATTTCGGACGCCGAGTGCAGCAGATCGCCGAGTCTTCTCGTCGGAAATTACCTGGCATCAGTCGTGCACTGTGCCTTCGGCGAAAGGGGAACTCATGTCCAACTGGTTGTTTTCGGGACTGTTGCTGCTCGTTTTTGGCTGTCGAGAGACTGAACCGGTGTATCGGCCGCCTCTGCTTGATGCGATGCAGCTTGCTCGCGCCCAAGCCGAGGCGGAGGTCGATCTCAGACGCAGCCTTGGCGGTCGTGTCCGTTATCATTCGGAGTTACGGACGGTCGCACAGGCGGATTCCCTCAGTGTGGTGTTGCCTGCTGCTTCGACGCCAGGCGCTGCCTTGGAACGGCTTCTGCTGCGCTATCCGACACTCTTTGGGAGTCAGTTCTCCTCCCAGATCGAGCAGGTCGCCGTGCTCACAGAGAGGGACGGAGCGCGCCACATTACGATGAGACAGGTTCACAACGATGTGATCGTGTGGGGGAGTTCGCTTACCGGACATTTAGACTCCGCCGGCAAGCTGCGTCGGATCCACGCTCATATGGTGCCGCTCATGAGTTGGCCTACCGACGTCACGATGCCCAGATACTCTCCCGAAGAAGCACGCCAGGAGGCGCTGCGACTCCTCGCCATGGAGCTGCCGCAAGTGAGCCCAACTACGTCGGTGCCGAAGCTTTACTATTTCCCAGCGGCGCGAAAACTCTCCTTGGTCTATCGAATCGAGCTGTCTGGCCAAGACGGCGATCTGCCGCTCCGCCAAGCCTGGTTTTTGTCCGCGCTGGATCTTTCCGTGCGAGCGCGAGAGGAACTGGTGGTTGCGAGTGACGTGCCGATGGCGATGAGTGGTCGTGGTATGGGGGCCTTGGGAGAACTCCGGGAGTTATCGATTACCCAGCGTGGGGACTCCTATTCACTGGAGGATCTCCGCAGGGGCACGCAGCGTACGACGCTAACCAAGCCGCTAGAGCGGCTACCTGGGCGCACTGTAACCAGCCCGCGTCCCGATGGCTGGGAGGTTCCCCATGCCGTCTCGGTTCATGCTCATCTGGCTTCCTTGTGGGACTACTTTGCGCTCACTCACCAGCGCTTTGGTTGGGATGGTGCCGGTCACGGACTCACCGCAGTCATTCATGGTGAAGTGCGAACACCAGCGCTGCCGGTGGCTCTTTTTGATGGACAACGGTTGCTGTTGGGAGCTGGCGCGCCACCGCAAATCTTACCGGCAGGGGCTGCGCTTGATGTGGTTGCGCATGAGTACGGTCACGCACTGATTCGTGCCTCCGCAGAGCTAGCGGCGGAAGGAGAGAGCGGTGCCATTGACGAAGGACTCGCCAACCTGTGGGCCTGCTTGATCGAGCAGGCGGTGACTCCCAAGGATGCGAACTGGACGGTGGGAGAGTCGATCTATCGACCTGTGCAAGGGACTGCGGCGCTTGCCGACCTGGAAGACCCCTCGCATACCCAACAAGCTCGGGTGCGGAGTGAACAGATCAGCGCGATGGATGGCAACTCTGCACGGGTCTCGCTGTCGCTGTTAGATCGTTCACTGCGACGGTTTAACGCGGGATTTGTGGGTCATGCAGGGTATCTGATTGCACAGCGAATCGGGCCCGCCAAGACGGCGGCGATTCTGTATCGTACGGTGACTCTCTATCTTCATCGATATGCCGATGCCGATGACCTGGCCGATGGAATGGTGGCCGCTGCACAAGACCTATTTGGTCCCAAAGACGAAGCGGTAACAGCCACGCGGGTAGTCTGGCAGACGGTAGGAGTGAGCGGATTTCTACTCTAGGAGGGAATGGCCAGTGGTAGCGCACGACCGACGGTGGGGTCTTCGCTAGCAAGACGAGCGTAGGCCACTGGGTCGGCTTTCTTGATCGCCCCCGCAGTCTTGTCATCGCCGATCAGTTGGCGTAGGCCTCGCTGCGATCCGTAGTAGTTGGAGAGCTGGTGATCGGCATCGGTGATGCAACTGCGGACTACCGATCGGGAAATGCTCGGTAGGTTGAGCAGCTTCAGCGCCATGCTCCACAGACCATCGATGAAGTTTTGGTCGGCGGGAAATTCCAGGAGTCCAGTGAGTGCGAGCAGCAGCGCTCCTCTTTGTGAAAGGGGCGTTGCGAGCGGACCCACCGGAGGCAGAATTCTCAAGTCGAGTGCGCGTCGCATCGCCTCGGCTGCACAGAGCAGCCGCTTGAGCTCAGGGGCCGCATGGGAGAGGTAGCTATGCAGCATGACATCGACAGAGAGGCCGGGTTCATTTGGGCTGGACTCAGACTTTTCGACATAGCGACAGACTGCGGGCAGGCGTCCAAGATCAATCGAAGGAACGTTTTGACCGATCGAGACATCTTGCGGCGGCTCGCGATGGGAATAGAAACCACCGGAGGAAAAAATGTAGAACAGCTCGCTGTCACCGGGCAGCCCACGCCACAGATCCGAGTACTGGGTGAGTCGGTTGAGACTTCCGGCCGCCCAGTTGAGTCCGGTTGCTGCTTCTCCTCCGATTTGAGTTGCCGCAACTCCGGGATCACGCGGGGTCGCAGAGGCCTGCAGGTCGGTTTGGATGTTCTGAATCGTAAAATCCAAAAATCCATCATAGAAGTCCGCCTTCCCATCCTGATTCACATCGGAGTAACGCGAAACGACGAGCGGATGTGCGGGGCCCACAAACTGCACAAAGCCCTCGCGCTGTCCTTGTTCGTGGTGCCACTGACTTTGTTGGATGCGGTCACTCAGCGCGGAGTGCGGCTCTCCCTTGCTCATCCCTTCAAGCACTGCGGTGAAGCAATCGAGTCCTTCCGACGCAATCACTTTGCCGCTCTTGCTGTCGGTCCGGAAGTAGGTGGAATCCCACGACGAATAGATGTCGGCATCGGGAAATATCTTTGCGATCGCAAAACGCGTAGTCAGTCCGGCGCACTGCGAGTTCATCATCAGCTTGTATCCAACTTGTCGCACCGACGACGCGCTCGCTTGCATGTCGAAGGAGCCGAGCTGGGCATGGCGATTGATCAAAACACCAACGAACGCCTCGCTCCCCATCTCCGCGTTTTCATCTTTGGGAGAAGCGGTGCGTGCGAAAATCTGGATGAGCTCTCCCTTTGGACCTTTGAATGGTGCTTGAAGGATGTGATAGCGATCGAGAGAGAATGGCAGCTTTGGCAAGCCATCTTTCGGTGTGGCATCCACGAATCCGAAGCGCGACTTCAGCAGATCCACTTCGCCTTCGTGAAAGTCCCAGGCCGAACACATCGCAAAGCGCCACACCGACGGAAGTTCTGCGTAAGGAGGGGCCTGCCTGATCAGGTTCCGCAGCAGTTCCTCTGCCTTTTCGCGATGCGTTTCATTCAGAGCCGGAGCACGCATCTGCAAGAGCTGGATCGCATGACTGCGCAGAGCGGGTCGGGCAGTGGGATCGTCCAGCTCTTCATCAATCAGAGCGAAGATATCTTCCGCTGCCTGGTCTGCAACACTGCGGAACGTGGCATCTTTGGTTGCGGTCGCCAAGATGTGAGACAGAATCGTGAGCGCGGCCGAACGGAGCTGTACCGCTCGGAGTGGATCAGACACGGCACCTTCTCCACCGACGGCAGCAGCCAACAGACCATCCCGAACCTGTGCGAGCAGGACTACTGCTTGAGAGGCAGACAGACGATCGTTGCGGGTCGGCAGATCAGGATGGAATGCACTCGGTGGAAACAGACACTCAAACGTCGATCGTCGCCGAGAAGAAATCCAACGTGCCGCAGCGACAAACACCTCA
>CALLYL010000923.1 GCA_937859535.1 uncultured Myxococcales bacterium | reverse complement strand
CGTCGCGTTCATCTATGGACCGGATCTCCCCGGAATTCCGGTGGTCGATGGCGTGCACAACATCCTGATGTCGATGTTTGGCGACAGGCTGGTTCACATGGGCGTGCCGGGCGCGGGTCTGGCGTCGATGCTCAGCTCGTACGTTGGGCTCGTCCTGATGCTGGGATGGTCGCTGCGCGGTGAGTATCGCAAGTTCCACACGCGTCGAATCAGCAACGCATCGCTGTCCACCGTGTGGCAGATCGCCAAGCTCTCGGTTCCGTCGGGCATCGCCACCATGTTTGCGATGGGTGGCTTCGGCTTTGTGCTGTTTGTCGTCGCCAAGCTCGATACCTTGGCTGGTCACGGCGTTGGTCGCACCATCTTTTCGACGGCCACTTCGAACATCATCAACGTGCTTCAAATCGTGTTCATCTCGTGTCTGGCGTATGGAACGGCGACGGCAACGCTGGTGAGCCAGAACATGGGTGCCAAAGAGTTCGATCTCGCTGAGCGCTTCGCGTACCAAGCCGCTCGTATCGGTGCGGTGTTGTTCCTGGTTCTCGGCCTGATCTTGGCGGCCTGGGCCGAACCGATTCTGCGCTTCTGGAACCCCGATCCCGAGGTCATTACCGTTGCTGCACCCATCCTGCGAGTCCTCGGCTTCTTCTGTCCGATGATCAGCGTTGCGCTGGTTTTCACCCAAGCCCTCTACGGCGCGGGCAACACCGTGTTTGTCATGGTCGCTGAGGGCATCCTCCACTTCGTGTGCCTGATTCCGATGTCGTGGCTCGCTGGCGTCACCTTTGGCCTCGGGATGTGGGGGGTCTGGGGTTCGATGATCTTCTACATCGGCATGCTCGCCCTGGTGACGTTCATCGAGTTCCGACGTGGTCAGTGGAAGCACATCAGCATTTAAGAAAGAGCCTCGTCCCGATGCATGTCCGCGTCCTGTATCACGACAACTGTTTCGACGGTGCGACCTCGGCCGCGCTGTTTTCCGAGTTTTACGCGCAGCGCCTCGACGCAAAGACCACCTTCGAGTTCGTCGGCATGAACCATGGCCCGGGCGATGTCTTCGCGGGCGCATTTAGCGAGTCACCCGGCATCGAGCATGTCTGTGTCGACTTCCGCTACTCTGCCGACCCGCGCCTGGGTTGGTGGTTTGATCACCACCAGAGCGCCTTCATGAGCGCTTCCGACGAGGCTCACTTCCGCAGCGCCCAGCACGCTCGACACTTCTACGATCCCAACGCGCAATCGTGCAGCAAGTTTCTCGCCGACCGCTGCCGTAGTGAGTTCGGCTTTGACACCACCGGGTTCACGGATCTCATCGCTTGGGCGGATTTGATCGATGGCGCTCGCTTTGCCAGCCCGACGCAAGCCGTAATGTGCAGCGAGCCCGCGCTTCAGCTCATGACCTGGGTCGAGCACAACCGAGATCCCGCGCTGAAGCTGCGTTTCATCCAAGATTTGCGCCGACGAACGCTCGATGAGATTGCCGCCGAGTCGTATGTGCAGTCGGGGATTGCGCCGCTGATTCGTCAGCGCGATGAGGTGCTGGCTCTGCTGCGCGAGCGAGCCGTCTTGGTCGACGGTGTTGTGACCTATCAAGTCCTCGACAAATCGCACCTCCAGGTCAGCAAGTTTGCGCCGTATTATCTGTATCCAGACGCACACTATGTCGTCGGGTTGTCGGCACTGCCGGGTCGCACGAAGATCAGCGTTGGCAGCAACCCGTGGCGCTCCGAGCGCCGCACCGCCAACATTGCTACGCTCTGCGGTCGTTACGGCGGCGGCGGGCATCCAGCCGTCGGTGCAGTTTCGCTAAAGACGGACGAGGTGGCGGCGGCCCAGCAGTACGCATCTGAAATCGCCGCAGTCCTCAAGGAGGCGGCCCGACAAGAAGGGTAGGACGGTCATGGCCCACGGCGAAAAACTTCCTGAAGCGACGCAGCACTTCATTGACCTAGAGGAACAATTCGGTGCCCACAACTACAAGCCGCTGCCCGTGGTCATCCACGAAGCAAGTGGTGCGTGGGTCACCGATGTCGAGGGCAAGCGTTACCTCGACTGCTTGGGCGCGTACTCAGCCGTCAATCAGGGCCACTGTCACCCTCGAATTGTCGCCGCACTCGTTGCGCAGGCCCAGCGAGTGACCTTGACCTCGCGGGCGTTTCGCAATGACCAGCTACCGCTGTTTGAGCAAGAGCTATGTAGCCTGCTCGGCTTCGAACGCATGCTACCGATGAACAGCGGTGCCGAGGCCGTCGAGACGGCGCTGAAGTTGGCGCGTCGCTGGGGATATCAGCAGCGCGGCATCCCCGATGGTCAAGCCGAGATCATTGTCTGCGATAACAACTTCCATGGCCGCACCACAACGATCATTAGCTTTTCGTCGGATCCGCTGTATCGCGATGGGTTTGGCCCGTACACGCCCGGTTTCATCAGCGTGCCATTTGGTGACCTAGCCGCGCTCGAGGCAGCCATCACCCCGCGTACCTGTGCATTCCTCGTCGAGCCGATTCAGGCTGAGGCCGGAATTTTGATCCCGCCGGATGGCTATCTGGCTGCTGCCGCCAAACTCTGCCGCGAGCGTGGGGTACTGCTGATGGCCGACGAGATCCAGACGGGATTGGGGCGCACCGGCTATCTGCTGGCAAGCGAACATGAACGAGTGAAGCCCGATGTCGCAATCCTTGGCAAAGCGCTGTCTGGCGGCGTGTATCCCGTCTCAGCGGTGCTGGCCTCGAGCGCCGCGATGTCGGTCTTTCATCCCGGTAGTCACGGCAGCACCTTTGGCGGCAATCCGCTCGCCTGTGCCGTGTCCCGCGCTGCACTTGCGGTCCTGCGCGATGAGGAACTGTGTCAGAAGTCGGCGCAGCTTGGGGCCCCACTCCTCGAACGGCTTCGTGCCATTCGCAGTCCTTACGTACGCGAAATTCGAGGGCGCGGCCTGCTCATCGGGATTGAGCTAGACCGCCGTGCCCGTCCGTTCTGCGAAGCACTGGCGAAGCGAGGTGTGCTGTGCAAAGAAACCCACGACATGGTCCTGCGGATTGCGCCGCCGCTGGTCGTTCGGGCGGCTGATCTGGATTGGGCGGTCGAGCAGTTCGCCGAGGTCTTGGCCGGTTAGACGCGACAGGTCCGTGATTCCGCAGCGGGCCTGCATTTTTTGCTTGTAGCCAAAAGTCCGTAAACGTAGATTGCTGTCGCTTCTGGTGAGTGTAGCTCAGTTGGTAGAGCACTGGACTGTGACTCCGGTCGTCGAGGGTTCGAGCCCCTTCACTCACCCTTTTTTTCAGCAATTCTTCGGCTTTCGACGCCGCTAGGCGTCGTCTGTGCTCTGCGAAGCGAAGCCGCTAGGCGTAGCGTCGGCGCGACGAAGTCGCGCAAGGAAGGCGCAAGCCGAATCGAACCCCGACTAGGGGTGCCCGCCTGTTCTCGTCTAAATCTCAACTACAAGAAGAGATCAAAGCTTTGTCGGCCGACGGTGTCCGGGTACGACCACCCCTTACCGGCCTTGCGTGACCGCCTTCTCGGTCAGTGATGACCGAGTACCCGGTCAAAATGTCCGGGTAGAAATTCTACTGGACCATCGAAAAAGTCGAGATCGCCAACCCTCTTTGGCACGAAGTTCGGCAAGTTCGAACCAATCAGCGACGGAGCTAATTGCTTAGTCGGCGATCGTGATAGCGGTTGGAATTTGGGCGTGGAAGGTCGAAGCGCCTAGAAAAGTGGCGCCGAAAGGCTTGAACTCGGCTGAGTAGGGGAGATTCGGGCTAGTCCGGGTGGGCTGAGTCCGAAATGGGGCGGGGTGGTCCGCCCCTTGCGTCTGGCAGGTCATCTAAAACTGAACGAAGCGAGGCGTCGTTAAAGTGACCGTACACCCGGTCAATCATGGCTGAATCGGTGTGACCGGTGAGCGCCTTGATCTGCTGAGCGGTTTTCCCGGCCTGGACCAGCCAGGAAATGAAAGTGTGACGTAGATCCACAACGCTAAACCGCTTGATGCCCAGCTCGCCGCATACCTTGCCGAGCTGTCGCCAGCAGTCCCAGCGATCCCAGGATTCGAGCAACGGGCCCGAGGTCTTTCCCCTGGCCATGGTGGCATGAACTACTCGCATCACCTCAGGGTGGACCGGTACCCAACGCTTGCTCTTCTGGGTCTTTGTACCTGGAATGAGCAGACGCGACTTCTTCAAATCGAAGTGCTCGATCGTCAGCGATTCAAGCTCACCCAAGCGGCAGCCGGTGTGAACTGCTACGTCTAGGAAGTCTTGGCGGTGCGGTGGGAACTTCTCACGTATCGCCTTGAACTCTTCAGGCTCTAGCCAGCGAGGTTCGCGGGTCGTGTCTTTTCGGATCTGTCGACGGACTTGGATAAACTCGTCGCTCCGCAGCTTGGCGACCTTGTACAGGACGTTCAGCTCGGGCCTGATCGTCGCATCCTTGATGTTCTGTT
>CALLYL010000922.1 GCA_937859535.1 uncultured Myxococcales bacterium | reverse complement strand
AGTGATCGCCAACCAGACCCTGCTTGCGAAACAGGTGGGTGCCTGTCGCAAACTTCTTGAAGTCGGCCACCTCGGCTGCGCTGGTGGTAAAGCCCGCCTTGGCTCGTCGATAAATCGAGAGCGCCGAGTTGACCGATACCTTCGGCAGTCCCCGCAGCCGCGTTTCCATGTCGTCGACGCGCTGTAATACGGCAGGGCTAAACGGATCAGCCGCTTCCGCCAGCAAGATGATGTACTCGGACTCGCCAAAGACCTTGGCAAAGTCTCGCGACGCCAAATAGTCGGGGTCGTCCTTGACGATCAGTCGGTCAATCGAGTTGTCCTGGGGCACCCTCAGTGCCAAAAATACGGCGGGCCCAAGGAGTAGCGCGTACACGGCGATGATCAGCCAGCGCGCTCGGATCACAAGACGGAAAGTCGACCACAGCCGACTTGGTTTTTGTTCGCTCATGGCGGTTCGTTGAGCGGGATCAGCGTCGATGTATGTAGTGGCCAGACGATGTCCCGCAGACCTTTTAGTTCGGGCCATGCTAGCCGATGATGAGCGCCTGGAAAATGCTTTTGCATGGCGATGGATTCTCGACGGAAAAGGCGGTCGCTCTTTCGGGTGGTGCAGTCGTCGCTCGTGCTTTTGCGGATGGGCAGTGCAAGAAGGTGTGGGGACGCTGGCAGTGCTGGGCAATTCCCCTCACAATCAGACTGATATGGCGATCGCGGTCGGAATGCTCATCTGGAGTGCACTCTCGCTGGGGATGTCGTTTCCCGAGGCACAGGTCGAGGGATACGGCGGCGGGCAGCAGCGAACCTTTGCGCCCGTGGTCGTCGTCAAAACGGCCAACGTCAAAGTGTTCCAAGAAGTGGCGGAGTCGTTTCGCGATCGTTGTCGGGTGCCGGTGCAGTTTATGAACCTTCATCACGACTCAGCGGACGAAGCGGCGAGGGTTCGCGAGAGAGTGGCTGGGGCACGACTGCTGGTGGCACTCGGACAGCCAGCCGCCGAGATCCTGCAAGGTTTGCGTGCCCACATTGTGTACGCCATGGTGCCGGTGCCGCCCGTTGGAACGATCGGAACCAACAGCACGATTGGTCCACGAGAGTCGCTCGGTGCGCTGCATACCCTTCGTCCCGAGATCCGCCACGTAGGCGTGATCTATACCCGACATGGCTTGGTCAAGATGCCGGCGGCACGGGCGGTGGCGCGGGTCTTGGGCATCGAGTTGCAAGAGCAAATGGTGGACACGAGCCCCGACGCCATTCGTGCCGTCCATTCGATGGTCGTGGGTCGGCCCGATGCGTCGGGAGTGCAGCGCCCGAAGGTGGAGGCGCTGTGGGTGGGGCCCGACCCGCTGGTGGTCGACATGCCGCTGCTCCAGTACCTGCTGACGTTGCAGCTTAGTGCGCGGGTTCCGATCTTGGCCGGTACTCGGCAAATGGTGACCCATGGCGCGCTGCTGAGCGTCGACTGGTCACCAGAAGCGGTGGGCCAGAATCTGGCCACCCAGGTCAATCAGATCCTGGATGATCCTCACCACTACGAACTCAATCGTGACCATCCGGCGACGGTCCCGGATGTCACCGTGAACCGACAAGCGGCGCGGCGACTGGGGATTCGGCTCGATGCGGTGATGGGCCTTGGCTGGAGGATTCTCGAATGAGCATCGAGAATGAAGTCACTCCCAAGGTGATGGTCGATTCCCCGGCGGGCAGTGACGGGGCAGCGCCGTCCGTTGACCCCGCCCCCGATGCTGCTGCCGAACCGGTCTCGCCGACTGATTCGCCAGAGTCTGAAGCCCCGCTCGAATCAGCAACGGCGCAGTCTGCGGAGAGCCCGGCACCCCGGCTCGACCCGGCCATGCTGGCGCAGCGCGAGACGCTGCCGCTGGCACGACCGCCGGCGGACCCACAGGCGCAGTCGCACCGCTTCGAAGAGACCGTCGAGGTACCATCGGTCGGAGCCGAGCATCCCAGCGAGTTTTCGGTCTGGAATAGTCCGCTGTGGCAGCGTCGGAGCAGCTTCTTCCGGCAGGTCTTCTTTTGGCTGCTCGGGATGGCACTGTTTATGTCTCTGGGTTCGGGCGCGGTCTTTTACAACCAGCAGTATCGCTTTCTGGAAGAAGACCAGCGTCAGCGCTCACGGCTGCTTTTGGGGTCGCTGGCGTCGCAGTGTGCACTGGGTGCCTACGCGATGGATCGAGCGATTTTGTCACAACCGGTGCAGCGAATGGCGCAGAGCGACGACGTCGAGTTTGTGGCGGTCTATGACTCGCAGGGCGTTGAACTGCTCAAGACGACGACGCGGACGGGCAGACAGATGAGCGACCCGACGCCGGCGAAGCTGCGCGCTTATCTGGCCGATGTGGTGCTCCAGACCGTGAAAAACGTCCCGTCGCAGAAAACCAACCGCGATGCGCTCGACTGGGGAATCGTGACGAGGCCCTTGGAGGAACGTCACGAAACGTACATCGACTTATACGCACCGATTTTGCTCAGTGATCGAGGTCTGCCGGGACTGGCTGCGTTTTTGAACCCGATTGATCTCGGGGTGCGGGACCGCGTGGTCGGGATTGTCAGGATCGGCCTGTCCATCGAGCCCGCGCAGGAGCGACTGCGCCAGGTCTTGGTCTTTAGCGTCGGTCTCGGTGTGGTGCTGATGCTGCTCGGAGTGGTTGCGGCGCTGCTGATCGCTGGGCGACTGAGCGGCCCGATCATGGCACTGGCGCGTGGGGCCGATGAGATGCGCAGCGGCAACCTGCATCCACGGATCGACGTGCGACGCAGCGATGAACTCGGGCTGCTGGCGGATTCGTTCGTGCGAATGGCAGAGCGGCTGCGCGAAAGCATGCAAGCGCTGTCGCAGCTCAATCGCAACCTGGAAAGCGAGATCAAGCGGCGCACCAAGCAGCTTCGTTTGGCCTACGCGTTTACTTCGGTCCTAAACTCGCCGATCGATCGCAGTGGCGATGCGATGGATGCCGCAGATCTGACGGTCATGCTCGATCAGGCGCTTGCGGCGCTTGTCGAAGCCACCAGCACTCGTGGTGGCGGCGTGTTCTTGATCGAAGACGGTACTTCCGGCGAGCCCGAGTTTTTGGTGCGAGCGGCCTATGGTGTGTCAACCCACAAACTGGGTACACCACCGCAGGTGAAGGACTTTGTCACACCGAGTGGTTCGCCGCCTGCGTCCCCCTCTGCGCCGCTGCATGAGGTGGTCAAGGTCCAAGGCCGTCGGATTTTGGTGCCGCTCACGTTCCGCAATCAGCCGCTCGGTCTGCTGGTGATGGTGATGACCAGCGATGAAACCCCGGATGGTTCTCTTCTGGAGTTTGTGCGTCAAGCCGCCGCGCAGCTTTCGATCGCCGTCAGCAATGCTCGCGCTTATGCACGTGTTGGACGACTGGCGCATGAGCTGGTTTTGAACAATGAAGCCTTGGCGGCCCAGCGTGATCAGATGCAGCAGCAGCGCGATCAACTGGTCCACCAGCGCAACCAACTGGCCGAGCAGCGCGATCAACTGGAGCAGCAGTCGTTTCAGCTTCGCATTCAGCGCAACCAGCTTCGCGAGGTCAACCGGCTCAAGTCGGAGTTTCTGGCCAACGTCTCGCATGAATTGCGGACGCCGCTCAACGCCATCATGGGGTACACCGAGCTGATTCGTGATGGCGTCTATGGGTCCGTTTCCGACGAAGCGACGGATGCAACGAGCGGTGTGCTGGCCTCCAGTGCCAACCTGCTACGGCTCATCAACCAGATTCTCGATTTGTCGCGCATCGAGGCGGGCAAGATGGACGTGCACAGCGAGTCGGTTGATCTGTCGGTGCTCGTCGCGGCAGTGATCAAGGAAGCCGAGGCGATGGGCCGAGACAGGCCGTACCGCGTGCAGCTTGTCTGTCCGCGAGATCTGCGGATCAACACCGATCCGGCCAAGCTCCAGCAGATCCTGACCAACTTGGTGGCCAACGCGATCAAGTTTACCTCGCAAGGCTCGGTGACGGTCGAGGTCAGGGCGGATGAACCGGACTACGTGACGATCTCGGTCATCGACACCGGCATCGGCATTCGTCCGGAACACTTGGAGATCATCTTTGAGGAGTTTCGTCAGGTCGATGGGAGCTCGACGCGGCGGTTTGGAGGCACGGGCCTGGGTCTGGCGATTGCACGACGGCTGGCCGAGATGCTCGGCAGCGCGCTGGAGGTCAAGAGCACGTACGGGATGGGGTCGACGTTTTCGCTGCGTATCCCTCGCCAGTCGCGGATGCCCCGGCCTTCACAGCGCCGTTCCGTCGACATGGATAGCAACCCCAGCATAGACGCTCCACACGACCTGCAAGGCGTGAGAGAGTAAGGACCACGATGTCTGCCGCTGCCAAAACCCTGACCGTCTTGCTCGTGGATGACGATATCCACAACCAGAAGATTTTCGAGACGGTCCTTCGTCACTCGGGGTTTGCTGTCCGTCAGGCCGGCAACGGTGAGGAAGCGCTGCGAGAGGCTCGGACCCATCACCCGGACCTGATCTTGATGGATCTATCGATCCCGGTCATTGACGGTTGGGAGTGTACTCGGCAGCTCAAGGCAGACGAAACGACACGAGACATCATCATTTTGGCGCTCACCGCGCATGCGATGCATGGTGATGAGGAGCGCGCACTGGCGGCGGGCTGCGACGGTTATCTATCGAAGCCGATCTCGCCGCGCAAGCTGGTTGAAGAGGTCAAGACGCGCTTACATGTAGCGCGAGCGTAAGTGCCTTCACGCTTTGGGGGGAAGTAGATGAAGCGGGTTACGAAACTGTGGCTGCTTGGCGGCGTGTCGCTGTTGGGGATGGTCATGCCGTGGCAAGTGGAAGCCAATGACTCGTCGGTGGGCGAGCCGGTTGCTGCCGTGGAACGCGCTCGGGCAATGGATCGTGCGGCCAAAACCGGCGAGTCCAATGCAGAAAAGCAGCCTGAAAAACAGCCGGACAAAGCCGTTGAGAAGACGACCGAAAACTACATCGACAAGATGTTCGATGGCGGTCCGTCGAATGACCGACTGACCAAGATGCACGCCGCGCACGATGATGTTCTGGGAGCGTTGCGTAGCGATGGTCACTACTCGCAGTTTGTGCAGCTTGCCGAAGCCTCGGGCTTTGACAAGACGCTGCACGGGCGCGGACCTTTTACGGTGTTCGCTCCCACGGACGAGGCCTTCGCCAAGTTACCGAGTGAGCTTCGGGATGGGCTCAGCAAAGAACCGTCGCGGATCAAAGGTCTGCTGGCGTATCACGTCATTCGCGGCCTGGTGTCCAAAGACGTCCTCAATCACCTCCGCAACATCAAAACGATGAGCGGTTCCGTCGTCAATGTCGACTACACGAGCGGCATCCGCATCAACCATGCACACCTAACCAGCGGTGACCACTATGGCTCGAACGGCATGTTTCATGCCATCGACGAGCTACTATCGCTGCCTGAGCGCCCGTCAGCGAGCGCCAAACCCGAGCCAAGTCAGCGCAAAAAGTCGATCCGCAAGCCAGCCCCCACGACCTAGTGCATACCGGACCCATCCGTCGGAAAAATCGCTGTTTTCTGGCAGATCGAAGGAGCTCCCAACCGCTGCGGCGACATCCTAATGTCGATGCGTCCTGACTTGCTCGTCTCTTCCGTCGATCCACATCGAGTCGTGACTCTGCGGGCAGGTGTGCCTCGTTCCGGCGGGCACTACGTCTTGTACTTTTGTCAGGCGCAAAGGCGGGCCGAGTGGAATCCGGCGCTCGATTATGCGATCGAGTGGGCCAACTTGTTGCGGCTGCCGGTGGTGGTGTACGAAGGTCTACGGCCCGATTATCCGCATGCGAGTGCTCGCCATCATCGCTTTGTCCTCGACGGTGTTCATGAGCTGGCGAGCCGACTGGCGGCACGCGGAATGGCCCACTTTTTTGCGCTGCCCAAGCTCGGCGAACCGTTCCCGATGGTGGCGACGCTCGCCGAGTCGGCTGCGCTGGTGGTTACTGACGACTATCCGACGTTTGTGGTGCCCCGTCATAACGCCAAGCTGCAGCAGCAACTCACCTGTCCACTGTACGCCGTCGATGGCTGTGATGTGGTGCCGCTGCGGATGTTCCAGCGAGCCTTTCCGTCGGCGGCAGCGCTCCGCCCGCATCTTCGTCGCTTGCTGCCAGACCTGCTAGCGCTGTCCGACCCGTCTCCTCGTCCGCTCCGTGATTCCCTGACGCTGCCCTTGCCTGCTTTGCCCGGTCTGCGGCGCGGAGTCGAGATTTCCAATATGCCTGAAGACCTTGACCGATTGGTCGAAACCACCGGTGTCGATCTTTCGGTGGCTCCGGTCCGAGGGGTGCGGGGTGGGCGCTCGGCGGGGCTTGTGCGGCTCGGGACGTTTTTGCGTGATGGACTGCCGTGTTACGCCGAGGGCCGCAACCTCGCCGACCACGACGTGACCTCGGGATTGAGCCCGTATCTGCATTACGGCATGCTTTCGTCGGCGGAGATAGCACGGGCGGCGATTGCGGCGCGTCCCGGGGGTCTCGGCGACCCGTCGGTGGCGGCGTTTATCGAAGAGTTATTGGTGCGCAGGCACCTGTCGCACAACTTTTGTCTGTTTACGCCGGACCATCAGAGCGTGCGCTCGCTGCCGACGTGGGCACTGGCCAGCATGCGGGAGCACGGGGGCGACCAGCGGAGGACGCTGTACGATCGGGAGCAGCTCCTTCGCGGGCGGACGGCGGACCCGCTGTGGAATGCCATCCAGACCGAGCTGCGCGAGCTTGGGGAGCCACACGGCTACCTGCGAATGCTGTGGGGCAAGCGCATCATCGAGTGGTCAGCAACGTACGAAGAGGCCCTGGCGCGGCTCATCTACCTAAACGATCGCTTTGCGTACGACGGGCGCGATCCAAACGGCTACACCAGCATGCTGTGGTGTTTTGGGCTGCATGACCGTCCGTTTGCTCGACGTCCAGTGTTTGGACTGATGCGACCGATGTCCTCCGATGGGGCGGGCCGACGGGCGCAGGGGCCGGTGTATATCGAGCGGATCCGGCGCACCCTGTCTGGTCAGAGTGCGAGCGGGCGTTCCGTGCAGCTTAGGTTCGATGCTGGCTTCTCGGTGAAGTAGCCGCGCATCGAGACGAAGACGCGCCAGTCTGGACTGAGCGGGCCCAATCCGGCTCCAGCTCCGACATCGAGCGCTGCTTGACGCAGCCCGAGCCGGAGCCCACCGCGCAGCTCGGTCGAGTGCATCGGCGTTCCAATCGCGTACGAGCCGACGGACTCACCCAGAAGTGCCAGTCCAACCCGCCGAGTCGGGAACGCCACACTTGCGGCCGCCCCCCATTCCAGAGAGTGCTGAATCGACGTTTGGTAGATCTCGCGGTGTGGGGCGAACCGTATCGATACGTTGAGGGCCGCGGCCACCGGACCCCGCAAAAACCAGCCGATCAGACGCGGAGCAATGGTCGGCCCAGAGGTCGCCACAAAGTCGCGTTGGCCTCCGCCCGGTATGGTGAAGTCGAGCGCCATCGCCACAGACCAGAACCAATCGGTCGGGGTGAGCCTTGCTTTGGCGCGCAGTCGAATGTCACCAACGGCGCTGCTTCGCAGCGGTCTGTCCACGGAACCGTCGTTACCACCAGTGGCCTGCAAACGGTCACCGTTTTGCCAGACCGCCACCGGCAACCCAACACCGAGCGACAGTCGTTTTTTCCAAAGTCCTAACTCTCCGCCAAGGTCGAGGGTGACTCGATACGAAATCGGAGTCGCGAGTAGCTCGCTGGTGTAGCGCTGACGGAGGCGCAGCGGATTTGACAGCAGTGATGCTGAACTGTGAAGCCAAAGCTCTCTCGGAGCGGATACTTCACCCCCTTCGACTTGGTAGAAGGCCGAGGGGCCACTGTGAAAAATCATTCGATCGGCCGCAATGCCGGTCGATTGAGCACACGCCGTTCCCGAAGACCAACCGAGCACGACGAGCAGCAGTGAGCCAAGGATGGGCCAGCGAAAACCACAGGACACAGACGGAAGCGAACGCAGCACATCGGCACCATACACGCTTGTGCCGAAACGCCCAAGCCTGCCCGGCTCCACCTAGCACGGCGACCCAGCGAACGCACTTCACGAGGTGGCAGAACACCACGGAACAGAGAGTGAACAGAGAACGAATACCCACCGAACAGAGACGCGCTCTGGTGGAGCTTCAGAAACGGGAGAGTCGGACGGAAAGGGGAGGGCGTCTAGTGCCGGCTATGGTTTGACTTCGGTGAGTTCTGCGCTGCCGATGCCGAAGTAAGTTCCGTTGGCGTCGTTCTTCAGCCCGGATATGTAGGCACGGACGGTGTTGCCATCGACAAACAAGCTCGGTGAGAATGCTCCCTCGGAGCGGAACGAAGAGAATCCGGCGAGCTGGGGAACCAGGGCTGCTCCGCTCTTGGTGCCGATTTGGAAGGCCTTGCCATCGGCGCTGACCGCGACTCCTACCGTGCCGGTGGCGAGCGCGTTGCGGATCGATTTGCGATCCTTGGTCGGAATGTCTTTCACCGCCGTGTAGGCCATCGTGTATTGACCATTGCGCAGAATCACGCTTGGACCGGCGACTCCGCCTGCTTCCTCGGGCACGCCTGCGCGTCCCGACAGAACCACCTCGCCAGGAGGGAATGAAGTTCCACCATCCGGACTCTTTGAGCGAAGGATCTGGAACTTGCAAGAGCCGCTGCCGCAGTCGAGTCCGGCGTAGTACATGTAGACATTGGTTCCATCGACAAGAACCCAAGGGTCGGTTGCACCATAGGCATCAGGACGGGCGGTGTCAGGAGTCGCTCCTGTGAAGTTAGGAGTCCCAATCACAGGTTGGGGAGCGCGGGAGAACTTGCTCAGATCCGCGCTGGTGGCGCGGCCAATCTGAAGGACGTAGTCCGGTTTCGAGCTGTCCCCGTTCGCGGCATAGTACACGGTCCAGCCGTCGGCCTGCCGATAGGACGCGAATGGAGCCATGATGTCGAGCTTGTCCCAACCGGTGCTGGTCGGTCCGTCAAACATCAACATCCACGGAGAGCGCGCAGTGGGCACTGCGGGGTCTTTGTAGTAGGACAGAGACCAGCGCTCTGCAGTGGTCGTGGAGTCACTTCCTGCGATGAACAGGTAGTTGTTTCCGGTCACGGTGAGGTAGTGTGGGTCGCGCTTCCAGCGACGATCCTTTTCGGCAATGATGCTCGTCTCGGAAGGGAACTCAAAGGGATCAGCAACTTTGGCTGTCCAAGTGGAGAGGGAGGGATTGATGGTTCCCCCATCAGAGTCTGTGTTGGTTCCGCCGTCCGTTTGTTGATCATAGATCACGGGCTGAGCACAGTCTGCGTAGAGCCCGATCGTGGCGGGAGTACATAGAAAGACAAGAGCGTACAATAGCTTCGAGCGTGTAGTCATGAAGAACCCCTTGATGAGTGTAACATAAGAGGGCTGCCACCAACGAGATTTCGTAGGAGGTGCCGGTAGTTCCCTTAGACTTGGCTGCACTGTGACTTAGTCACTTGGGTGCGCAAAGTGTGACCAAATCAGCGGGGATTTCGGCTTCCTACCGCGACCGTGCATAGCAATTCTTGTCGCCGAGATCTCCCCTTGTGGAGAGAGCGCCATGCATGGTACGACTTAATAGCTTGGCTCCGATCCAGATGCGCGCAAGCCATGAGTAGGACTCAAAAAAATGGCTCGGCTGCGAACTGCCACTTGCAGTCCTGCTTTCCGCGATCTCGACGTCCAGTAAAGAAACCACCGACGAGCAAATCATCGTGCCTGAGCGTAGCAAGAGTCTGTTAGAGATTAAGTTCTATGCGGCGACGGACATTGGGCGTCAGCGAGATCACAACGAGGACAATTACCTCGTCGATCCTCGTCTGTCTCTGTTCGTTGTGGCGGATGGAATGGGAGGACACGCGGCGGGAGAAGTGGCTTCCCAGATCGCTGTTCATGCGGTGTGTAAGACGGTTCGTGACAACGCGGATGTGATTGAGCGGCAGCGGGAAAAGGCGGACTCCTCTGTTGCCCGGCAGGAGATATTGGGAGTCCTCGAACACGCGATTCAATCGGCCAGCGCAGAGGTCTTCCGGCGTGCTCAAGAAGACTCCGACAAGCGCGGCATGGGCACTACTTGTAGTTGTCTACTGCTGGTTGGGAATCGGGGCTTTATCGCTCACGTTGGTGACTCTCGTATCTACCTGCTGCGCCAAAATCAGGTGCATCAGATCACTGAAGATCACTCTCTGCTAAACGAGCTAGTCCGACGAGGAAAGCTCAAGCGGGAGGAGATTGAAGGCTCTCCGTACGCCAAGTACAAAAACGCCGTGACTCGCGCCATTGGTGCGTATGAAACGGTGGAGGCGGATACCTTCGACTTCGAAGTTCTGCCGGGCGATCAGTTCCTGCTCTGTTCGGATGGACTGCATGCGTATCTCAAAGATCGCGACATCAAAGAGATCCTGGGCGGAGCCGATATTGCAGAGTCCCCCAAAGACATGATCGCGCTCGCCAACTCGGGTGGTGGACACGACAACATCACCGCTGTGGTGGTTCGGGTTGATTCCTCTGACCCGGGTCAATCGACGGCGCTGGTGAGCGAGCTGGCGAACAAGGTCTCGGTGCTCAAGGGAATGCCCCTGTTTAAGCACCTGACCTATAAAGAAGTCAATCGGGTGCTCAATCTGACGAGCGTGGTCGAGGTGGGGTCGGGCGAGACAATCTTCCGCGAGCGAGAGCCAGGAGAAGAACTGTTTGTCATTTTGAGTGGCCGGGTGCGGCTGCACAAAGACGGTCTGGCACTGGTTGCACTTGGCAAAGGGGCGCATTTTGGGGAGATGGCGCTCGTCGATCGGGCGACCCGTTCCGCCACTGCCACCGCTGAGGAACCGACGCGCCTACTCGCGTTACGGCGGCGTGATTTCTACGAGATATTGCGCAAGGAGTCGCCGCTGGCGGTCAAGCTACTGTGGTCGTTTGTGCAGGTGTTGACCGAGCGACTTCGCAAGACCACCGCCGAGCTATCCGCAGGTCGTGCCGAGCAGCAGACCGCCAGCAGCTCGTCGATTCCCGGCGAAGACGAGTTCCAGCCGTAGACAGGGTTTCCGCGTAGTCGCTGTGCCGGTCGTTAGCGAAGCACCGAGAGCTGATCGGTGGTGCCGGTTCTATCGATGACGAGACACGATGGCGCACCGCCGATGGTCCAGCGCGACATCCCGACATCGATCAACGCGACCTTGCCGCCCGCTCGCAGCGAGATGCCTTTGTCTTGGATGGTGTGACCCATGACGATTCGTCGCGCACCTTGGCTGTCGGCAAGTTCTTTCAGGTACGCCTGAAGCACTTGTTCTTGGAGCGACTCGGCGAGACCTCGGAACCACAGTGGGCCTTCGGGATCGCTGCCAACGCCAAAGCTACCGGCCGTCGGGTGCTGCTGTAGTTCGGTACGGACGGCCTGGTTTAGTTCGCTCAACTTGCGGTGGACATAACGAGGGCTCAGTCCGCCGTGCATAAAGACCGTGTCGTTTACCTTCACGATCGCGTTGTGCGACATGATCCAGCGCCCGTACTTGCTCTGTGGGGTGAAGGCTGCCCGGTAGCGATCGACGCTACAGGCAGGCTCGCGGCCGACTGGAGTGACTCGTGGACCGTCTCCGAAGGCTGCCAGCTCACCGTCCGAAACGTAGCGAAGATCACCGGCGACGGTCATGAATTCATGGTTACCGATCAACGCATGGACCTTGCCGCCCGCCTTGGCCGACTGCTCTTCGAGCTGCATCAGCAAATCCATGACCTTTTTTGAGTCAGGTCCGCGATCGAGGACGTCGCCCGTCTGAACCAAGTGGGTCTTGCCAGCGATCCAGTTGTTTTTGTCGTCCACAATGCGACACAGCTTGAGCACCGCCACAAAGCGTTCGTGATCGCCGTGGAGGTCGCCAATTGCAACCACTCGCTGGACGCCGGAGAAGCTGTCGGTAATCCCAGTTGGGGGATGAGCTGGCGGGACTTCGGCTCGGGCTGACTCCGATCCGAACAGGCTCGTTCCAAGCAGAATCGAGCCGAGCAGCAGAGTCAGGAGTGATCGACGGATGAGCGCAGAAGAGGGCAAGGCCATGACAGTCTCTCTTAGAATCCCCAGCCGAGCGCAACGACGGTGGCAAGGACCACGCCGATGCCCGCGAGGACGACATCGATCGCGACGGTGCCGAGCAGGCGGTGGCGTGCTTCGCTCAGCAGATCCCCGACGACGAGAATCGCACCCTTGCGCAGCCGCATCGTCTCTCCCCCTCGGAACGCAGCGTCCTGCTGGTGCTCCACTTGACCTTGGATTGCGGCGCGCAGTCCCTCGACAGCCATCGCATCGCCCGCCTTAGCGGCACCGTGCAGGCCGATCGACAGCACTTCCCCTTCCTCAACGAATACCGTGACGCGACGTTCGCCAGAACGAATGGTCAGGGAACCTTTGTCGGTTTCCTCCATCACACCTTCGAGAACCGGTTTGCCACGCAGACGACGTACTTGCTCGTAGCTACGGTAGGCACCGAGCCCAAGTGGTGCCATCGCGAGCAGTCCCAAGATCAGCAAGAGCGGATGGCTCGGGGCGGCCTCTCGCCGATGAACCTGGCTGACGATGCGCTCCGGTTCGACCCACGTCAGCGGTGCGACCCGATCAAGCGCGCCGGGACGGTTGTCGGGTCCAAGTCCGAGCAGGCTCTGTCCCGAAGCCGTCAGCTTGTGCGCACCGTGGCCTGGGCAGTTGGCGACCGCCTGGAGAACATCCGGGCCCTCTTCCAGCCACAAGCGGCAGTCGAGCCAGTCCTTCGGCAGCGACAAGCTCGCGTAGCGCAGGATCTTGCCTTCAATGCTAGCGTCGACGACCACCAGCCGGCCGTGTGCTTTGTCGGGGCCGATCTTCCACGGCAGCGTACCTTGCAGCCACGCCACCGTCGCAAACATCCCTTTCTGTCCGCCGGTCAGCGCCGACAGATAGACCTGAGGCTTGCGCAGATCGTAGAGCCGAACACAAAACGCCAGTGCCAGCCACAGAAAGGCGAAGCCAAATGCCATCCGACGCATCGAGGGATCCTCCTTCAGCTCTGGTGTTCCGAGCTGCCAAAGCACGTTCGTAAGATGCCAAGGCCCGCGTGGGGGCTTCCCAGCGCGACCTTTTCTACTATGCTGCCGCCAATTGAGGCTCCATGCTAGAACGCTCCGAACAGTCTTTATCGCGCCATCGTCGTACCACTCGGGAAGAGCAGGCAAAGGTGGTTTTTTCACAAACGCAGGTTCGCGCGGGCGACTGGCTGTGGTTGTGTCGGCAAGGGGCCGAAAATGATGTCTGCGAAGAGCTTGCCCTCTATCGCGTCACCGGGGAGGCGATCCAAGCCGCTTTGGTGCGATCGTCCACTCAACCGAAGCAAGAAGTGCTTCTGACCTTTGTTCGTCAAGGAATTCCCGTCGCTGCGGTCATTCCGCCTGATGCGCAGGCCATCGTCTCGGTGGTTCGTCGGCTGATCAAGCGTCCGGTGGTGGTCCACGTCTTTGCGCCTGACTCCGATGAAGGCAACATGCTGTCGGCCAGGGCCGAGTCGATGCGCGAGCTGCTGGTGACCTTGCTCCGAGAGGCAGGGGTGGACATCGTTTCCGATGGAGACGCCGCTCTCCAAGCAGGCGGGCAGTTGGTCCAGGTCTGCTTTTTGGCCAGGGATCAGGTTGCGGTCGGTGTGCTTCCAGCGATCAAAGCCCAGAGTATTTTTCCGGGTGGGCGACAGCGCTTCCGCAAGCCCAAGGATGCGCCGTCTCGGTCGGCCAGAAAGCTCGAAGAGGCGCTGGTATGGAGTGGTCATTCTCCAGCGCCCGGTGAGGTGTGTGTGGATCTTGGCGCGGCCCCTGGCGGCTGGAGCCAAGTTCTGGTCGAGCGTCGTTGCCACGTCGTCGCGATCGATCCAGGAAAGCTCGCACCGGAGATTGCGCGACGGGTTGAACACCTTCGCATGAACGCGTTTAGCTTCGCTCCCGAGATTCCGTCGGATTGGGTGGTCTGCGACATGGCCTATCGACCGCTCGAGGTGGCTGCACTCCTGGCGCGCTGGGGTCGTCATCGCTGGGCGCAGTTTCTGATCGCCAACTTCAAGCTGCCGATGAAAAAGCGCGTCGAGATGGTCGGGCGGATCCGCGAGATTCTCGCCACCGGTGGCTGGACTGGGCTAAAGATTCGCCAGCTCTATCACGATCGTGAAGAGGTTACCGTCGCTGCTTGGCGTGGGTTTGGTCGGGATACGCGGGTGCCGGTTCGGGCCACCACGGGTGAATCGTCTCAGCCGCAAGCTGCGCCTTCATCGACCGGCCAGCCTCCACGGAACAGCAAACCGGGCAGGGGCAGCAAGCCGGGGCGCGATGGCCAACCGACCTACGAGGCCAAGCCGGCTCCCGCTAGAAAGCCGACGCGAGGTGCGAAGCCCAACAAGGCCGGGCGCGGTGCCGATTCGAGCGCGGGCGGTCGAGACAAGCCCACGAGAGGAGCGAAGCCCAAAGCCGGGCGAGGTGCCGATTCGAGCGCGCTGGGTCGGAAAAAACCGGCTGGCACGCGCTCAAAACCCGGTAAGTCGCGGGGGGCGGAGCGATCTGATTCTGCGACACAGCCTCGGTCGAATCGCAAAAGTGGTACGCAAGGCGTGCGCGGTGGCCGTGGTTCAGGTACATCCAAGGGCCATGTCCGTCGTTCCTGATTCCGCAGTTGGTTCATCGTCCCAGCACTTGACCGAAACGGTCGGGTCCTCCACCGCGATTTCCGATCGATTGGCCGAAAAACTGGCTCTGCTTCGTCGCACCGTGGCGGGCTATGGCCCGTCTTTGGTGGCTTTTTCAGGGGGAGTGGATTCGGCGTTGGTTCTCAAGGTCGCCGCTGATGAGCTTTGCGACGCCACGGTGGCCTTTACCGCCGTTTCCGAGACGATGGCCGAGCGGGAGATTGAGGCTGCCGCAGCCGTCACCCGGGAGCTGGGTGTTCGATACGAGTCCGTCCGTTCGAACGAACTGGCTCGTCCCGGTTTTGCTCAAAATCCGAGTGATCGCTGTTACCACTGCAAATCG
>CALLYL010000921.1 GCA_937859535.1 uncultured Myxococcales bacterium | reverse complement strand
CGCGACTTCAGCGCGGGTAATTGGATCGGGAGAACAGACAGGCGATGATAGAGATCCTCCCGAAACGTGCCGCGGCTGATGGCGCTGCGGAGCTTGACGTTTGTGGCCGTCACGATGCGGATGTCCACCAGTGATTCGCTCTGTCCACCATATGATGGAACGCGAAAAAGAGTCCACTTCTTCGTCCCTACGATATCGCTTTCGATGGGTTGCAGAGCGCGCAGCATTTTGGCTTGAACTCTGGGGGCCAGCTCTCCCAGCTCATCCAGAAACAGAGTGCCGCCCTGGGCCGTACGGAAGTAGCCCGCATGGTCGCGCTCTGCACCAGTGAAAGCGCCCTTGTCATGACCAAAGAGCGTGCTTTCTTCGGCCCCGATGGGAATCGCTGCGCAGTTGGCTGGGACAAACGGACCGGCGCGACGCGGCGAAAGTTCATGGATGGAACGTGCCGCCAGCTCCTTGCCGACGCCTGTCGGACCGACGAGAAGGACCGGCTGCTCAGTCTGCGCGATTGTGAAAATCTCGTGCCGGAGCTTCTTGATTTCCTGCGAGCGTCCGCGAAGTCGACGATGCAAATTCTTCGCAGACTTGGGAGCGTCTTCTTGTTCCTTTCGTTCGAACCGCAAGACAAACAGCGTTCCGCCAACCCGAATGACGGAGCCATCGCGAAGGCGCGCTGTCTTCACTTCGCGTCCATCTACAAACGTATGGTTTTTGCTATCGAGGTCCGAGATAGCGACACCCTCAGCAGCGGGCGCTATCACCGCATGCCGTTTTGATTTCTTGGCATCATCGTGAAGGCAAAGGTCGCGATCTGGATCGACGCTACGGCCCATCGTAATCGGGTGATCGATGACCCAGGTCGGCAGTTCCTGGCCGGAGAAGAACGGGTAGACCTGTATCAGAACAGGCACGATCGAGGAGGGTCGTCGAGGCTCATTGTCTGTCACTGTCGCGTCGGCGTTGCTCACGATGGTCGCTGCCCGTAGTTACTCTGAGCTCAGTATTACTGCGGCGGCCCAGAGACAACAATCGGAAAGGCGATGAGGACAGCGATGCGCTGATCACAGGTGGGCGGGCGCTGGGCACGCCCTGGGCGCGCCTACTGGAGCGAGAAGCAACCGGAAATCCAGCTTGCCAGTCGGCCTACAGACAGTCGGCCTTGCTGATGCTGTCTGTTGCCCATCCGCCAGCCGCAGTTCGGCATGCGAGCCAAGCATTGCCTGTCATGCAGCACCGCTGCCCACCGTGCGGGAGCGCAACCTCCGACCAGCACAACTCGCGTGGAACGTCGTTGCTCCGAGTGGCCGATAGACCGCCTGTTTGCAAAGTGACCTGAGACGAACACTGGTCTGGAGCCGTTGGCGGTCCAAAAATGTCCCCAATGTCAGCGACCACTCTGCAGGACGAATCGTTACGCACCATCCGGACGGTCGGATACCATGAACTGTGAATGCAGCTCGGTACGAACTCGGCAGGAACGTCGCCAGACAAGATCGTTCGAAGAAGTTGAACGCGATGGACCAGCGCCTTTGACGGAGCCTGGTTGTCTTGGGCTGCCTTCGCAAGCGCTTCCTCGGCCTCTTGCAAATCTGCCTGGAGACCAGCCGCACCAACATGAACTCGCCGAACAGAACCACCTAACTTGCGCTCAAACACGCCTGGGGCAACTCGTTGCCAACTAGAATCCATGGTTTCCGGTAGTGGTTGTTCCTGTGAAGAGAGAGCGGCTTGGTCGCTTGTCCGCTGAGTCGCCTCCTTTGCCGCAGATGCGCTGCTACAGAACAATGCAGCAAGCAACAGTACTCGCTTCAAAGTCACAGATATTACCTGCATCGTTACGCTCCTTGTCTTTGCTCTCGGACATTCCAGAACACCGAACGGCACCTACCACTTCACGTCGTAGGCGAACGCGGTTGCAGAACAGCCTCCCAGCTCAATGTGAGACGTTGCACTCACCGAACAACGCTGGCCACCGTGTTGCTTTGCAATCTGGCCAAACCAGTACCGACCTGGTAGTGGAGTGAGACCATTGCAAACCAGGGCTCCGCCGCCAATGGTGACGCAAGCTCCGCCGCCGACCATTGCTGATGCAACCGGTCCGACGATGATTTCGCGCCGATCCTCGGCAATCACGGTCGCATAGCAGTTTTCGGCGTCACTGTCGACGTATGCCGTTGCAACCAACGATCCCGAGCAAGCGCTCTTGGAGTCGCTTCGAAGTCCCTGGACAAGCTGGGCCACTTCAGCAGGTGAATTTTCTCCGTTCGGGACGGCGTCTGCGCCGCCGCATCCGATCAGAAGG
Source organism: uncultured Myxococcales bacterium (assembly GCA_937859535.1). GTDB lineage: Bacteria > Myxococcota_A > Polyangia > Palsa-1104 > JAEUJZ01 > JAEUKA01. The sequence continues at coordinate 6,375 of CALLYL010000921.1, read as the reverse complement.
AGTCCAGCCACGAAGCAGTAGCAGAGATTTCCTTTAAGCTTGCTTGACTCGTTTCTCATGTGTCTCTCCTGGTGCTTTAAATGTGCGGAGTTTGGTGTTCAACCGTGAACCACCACTTGTTCGCGGATCGATGCACGAAGAGACGACCATCAAGAGTTGTGCCAAGCAGGAATGACTGTCCACGGATGGTCGTTGTCGCAGTACCGCAACGCGCGAGGGATGGATCGGACAATGTGCCGCAAGAGAGGCCTCCCTCATTCCTGCTGGGCGCGCCGACTTCCGCAAATAGGCACGCCCAACAGTCATAGAGCAGGACGCATGGAGCACGCAGTTCTTCGCGAAGACGAGCAGGCATGAACCATGGCACGACAACTGCTGAGCGCAGTGCTTGGAACCACAATCCGCACGTGGACGAAGTACACCACGAGAAAAAGGAGATCCCACATGTTGCTCGGCCACAAACTGTCTGCTCTGACCCTCATCGCGCTGTTCTCAATTGCTTGTGGGGAGGCACCCCAGTCCGAAGACCCAGTACAGAAGCCGTCGCTTGCCGAGGCATCTGGAAGCACCGAACCCCAGAGCGATTCGGCAGCCGGTCAGACAGATCCCTCCAGCTACGGATGTCATCCATCGAGCGGAACGCCAGGTCTGACTCTGATCGACATGACCGCGTATCCTTACTACTACCAACGAGAGACCTGGTGCAGCGTTGGGACCGCTCTCCCGGTCGGATGCTATTTCGGACGGAAGGTCGTTTACCAAACCATCAAATCGTCGAGCTGTGCAGTGCCTGTCTCTGGTAGCTGCTACGCATCCGATGCCATTTGGGATGTCACCTGCAACACCTGGGTTGAGTGCCGCTACAACTGCGACGGCAACTGCATTCCGACCACTTGCTAAGCGACCCTCATCCGTGCATTGATCAGATGGTCAACGGATCGGCGCTTTGTCTCTCTCTGGTCGGATACGAGGATGAGACCTCCCGATCTTGCCATTGAAGTGGAATTTACCGATCGGCGCAGCGCGCGTCCTGTTCCTTATGGTCGGCTGAAAAACTCTACTTCGTAGCGATAGGTACTCTTCTCCGCCCACGCGAATGAGCTCTCGAACTGCTTCATCACATCAATGGAGAGTTTGAAGCTGGTGTCCACAGTACTAAACTCTTCGTATCTAGTGAGGTTGCTGGTTCGCCGCTGGTCAACGATCGTCATGATTCCAGCATTGTCCTGTATCCAGACACAGTCTTGCAGCGCTGCCTCCGGCTCATAGGTCAAAGAGCCCCACTCAAATGCTACTTTCCGGTGCCGATGATCGACTGTGTCGCCGGCCAACTTAGCTGACTTGAGTGGGATATTACTTGCCAAGCTCCCGTTGAATGTGACACCGCTGTCCGTGACAACCTCCAGGCGTCGAGCACCCAGTCTACCCATCACCACCTGTGCCTCTCGGGTCATCTCCTTAAGCATGTCCATGTGGTAGGTCTTTAGCGGAACGATGACTCCGTCACGCTTGGGATGCAGGACGTAACACCCCTCCTCGATAATACCACCACCATGGCGTTTTAGAGTCCGTCGTGCAACATCCAGGTTGAAAACGTGTATCCGCGAGTGGCCACCATCAGCTTTCAAAACAGCAGAGAACTGCTCCTCCGTCGTGACCTGGCCGATAAGCAGCGAGGATACATCTTTCAGCGAAACTCCCAGCCGCAAAAGGTCTGTTGCTGCCAAGGTCAGACATTCTGTCTCGAAAGGTTGAAGCGCCCAGGGACTATGCTCGGCTTTCAGGATCTGTTGCCCACAAGTCGGCTCCAGTGTCCCTTTTACATCGGCTAAATATCTTTCATGATGAGCGTCTCCGAATCCTGTCTGATAAGCGATTTGGAGTAATGCCTTCCTTCGCAGGTCTTCAGCGTTCCCTTGGATGGCATTCAGGATCGGGCCCAAGAACGTGAATCTGCTGACCCCATTGAATGCCTTCAATGCGGCACGAAAAAGCGACTCATCGTCCTTGCTGTGCCAGAGCTGTTCGGCGACCTGCTTGCTTCTCTCCTCTTGGTCGCGAAGTTCGGCTGAACGACCAAAGAACAAGCCAGCTTCACGGCTGGCCTCTCTGCTGACAATAATTAGTCGCATGCGGATTGTTCCTTGAATGATTCCTAGCACGCAGCATAAAGGTCTGGAAATGCTAAAGGACAGCACACGTGTCAGGTGCTGCAGGTGTTCGTCGACCATCCTGCTGAAGCAGCGTAAGCTTGCATCTGTTTCGCCGACGCCCTTAATCCAATGCTAGATGCCTGCCAGTGTGTCTTCCCTGTCCCATTTCTGTCCTGCGTATACTCTGCGTAGGGAGCGTGTGATGAATTTCCAAACGGTCTTTGTGATCTTTCCGAACCTGACGCAGCTCGACTTCACCGGTCCCCTCCAGGTGCTGCATCGTCTGCCCGGCTCGACGACACACATCGCGGCTCGGAGTCGTGACCCGGTGCCGTCGGACTGCGGACTGTGGCTTCTGCCCACCACTACCTTTGCACAGTGTCCGCAAGCAGATCTTTTGTGTGTACCCGGCGGATTCGGGGTCTCTGCTGCGATGGCCGACGAAGAGACGCTCCAGTTCGTGCGCAGACAAGCCGAGGGAGCCCGCTACGTCACGTCCGTTTGTACCGGAGCCTTTGTACTCGGTGCGGCGGGTCTATTGAGTGGTAAGCGTGCAACGACGCACTGGGCCTACCGCCACCTCTTAGAAAAGGTCGGAGCCGTCCGTAGTGATGCGCGTGTGGTTCGAGATGGCAACGTCTTCACTGGTGGTGGCGTGACCGCAGGAATTGACTTCGCGTTCACAATCGCCGCAGAGATCGCAGGCCTTGACATCGCGCAGTCGATTCAACTGGCCATCGAATACGATCCTTCTCCCCCTTTCTCCGCAGGCTCCCAGTCCTCGGCACCCGAGACAGTCCGCTCGCGGGTTGAGGGTATCTACGCACGGCGCGCCGCAGAGTTCTCTGCCGAGCTTGATACCGTGCTCCTGCGATGAACGGCTTCATGAGAAGGTCGCCCCCAGAACCTCGACTCGTTCAAGAGCACCTGTTTATGCTTGCGACGATGAAGTAGCTGCGCTTGGATGACCCATTCCAGAAGGTCATCGGCATGTACTTGAAGAAGATCGCCATTACCAACTTTCGATCCTTTGATGAGGGAGTGGAGATTCCCCTCTGCTCGAATCTAACGATCTTTGTCGGTGAGAACAATGGAGGAAAGAGCAACGCGATCGACGCCATCCGCCTCGTTACCCAGCCACTTGGCGGTCGTCGGGACATTTACTGTGAAGACTCCGATGTTCGCAGAGGCAGCAATGCAAACGGGTTTATCATCGAGGCTAGCTTTGCCAAACTCAGCCCTGCGCAACAGGGACGATTCTTGTCCGCTGTCTCTGACGAAACTCTGGAAACCGCAACCTTTCGGCTTAAATTCGAGAGCGGCAAAGGAGATGGCTACCGGTTGACGTGCGGGCAGTTTGACAGCCCCCCAGAAGAGGGTTGTCACGGCATGATTCGTCATGTGTATTTGCCACCTCTGCGCGACGCAAAGCGAGATCTGGCATCTGGCAATCCCACCCGTATTCTTGCGTTGCTTGATCATTTTCGTGGTGAGCTCGATCGCGCGTCTTTGGTCCAGCAGATAAGGCGTACTGCGCCGGTAGACCCTTCTGCGTTGCGTGTCATCAGCACGGTCGTGAATGAGCGGTTGAATGCGCTGACTGCTGGCGTCCGTCGCCAGTCTGCGAGACTTGATTTCCCTCCCAATCAGCAGCTCATCGATATTGCCCGCGATCTTCGTTTCACGTTGGCTGAGCATGGGATCGATCCCGAGGATCTGCGCGACTCTGGCCACGGCTATGCCAACCTGTTGTACCTGGCAACTGTCGCTGCGGAGCTGGAGCACGCCTCCAGCGTAGACCTGACGCTGTTTCTGGTCGAAGAACCAGAGGCGCATCTACATCCGCAACTCCAGGCCGCCGTGCTCTGTTTTCTGCAGGAGCAGGCTCAGAAGCGAAACGGTCGACCAGACAAAGGTCACGGACCTGCCGGAGAACTCCAAGTAATCGTCGCGACGCACTCACCGAACCTGACCTCATGGGTAGACCGTAAGAACTCGGTGGTCTTTCGAGCGCTGCGTCCAACCGAATACTCAGACGCTGACTACGCCAACGATGTCTCCCGACCGGTTACGCGGTGCATTTCGCTTGAAGGACTGACGCTGGCGGACCAGCCTGCGAACAATGACGCAGCGTGGCGCAAGATCAACCGATACCTGGATGCGACCAAGTCTGCGCTGCTGTTTGGCGGACGTGTGCTGCTGGTGGAGGGCATCGCAGAGGCGTTGCTGCTACCACTCCTCGCCGAGAAATTTGTGCTAAAGGATAGACCCGAAAAGTACCGAATCTTCCGCTCGGCGGTGGTGGTACCGATCGATGGAGTTGATTTTGAGCCTTATGTCCGACTGCTGATCACACCATATCAGGGCATCTGCATTGCGGATCGAGTGGTCGTGTTGACAGACGGTGATCAGCATACCGTCAACGAGGCTGGACAATCAGGAAGGCATCGGAAGGAGCGACTTGATTCGATTGCGTGTGCGAATCCTGGTCAGGATGTTCTTGCTGTCATCCTTGGCGACTACTCTCTCGAAATGGATCTGGTTGCCGCAGGCAATGAGCCGCTCCTGAGGGAGACATACCTTCGATTGCATCCGCGGTCTCATGCAAAGTGGGAGGAAGCATGGGGAGACGTCAATCCCAACCAGCGAGCTCGCGCCATCCAAAAACTGTTCTCTGATTCCGAGACTCCCAAGGGAGACTTTGCGCAGCGACTCGCTGAGGAGATCCTCTCGTCCCCTGATCCCGCCTTTCAGGTGCCGAAGTACATGAAGGACGCCATAGAGGCGCTTGTCAGATGAGTGGGCAAGGCTTCGAACCGACGGAGGAGCAACGCCGAGTGATTCACCACGACGGCTCGGCGATTGTGCAAGCCTGTCCCGGTGCTGGCAAAACAGCGGTCCTCGTGGAACGGATCCGCAAACTTGTGGTGGGGAACCCAGATAGCAACGGTGGGCGTGGCATCGCGATGATCTCGTTTACCAAAGCCGCGATCTACGAACTGCAAGTTCGACTGACGAGAGAGGGGATTCTGCCGAACCCGCCGTTTCCGCACTTCATCGGTACGTTCGACAGCTTCATCTGGAGATTTCTGGTTGCTCCATTAGGAATTCCTGGCGTTGAAGCAGCCCCACGCTTGATTCCAGACAAGGATGGTTTCGAGATCCGCCGATTTCCCACCGATAAGCGAACCTTAGACCTCTCTTGCTTTGATCATCAGGGCGACATCATTCGAGATAAGGCGAAACGCAGAATCGGCAAGAGTACGCCTCTGACGGACAGGGACATTGATAAGTACCAAAACCAGGCCCGTGAGATGAGAGCACGCCTCTGGAAGGACGGCTGGCTCGACTACCGAGATGCGCGTAGCATTGCGGCTGAGCGACTGACAACAGATGCGGCTTTGTCTCGTCGGTTTGCGGGTGCTGTGTCTGCCCGCTTTCGTGAAGTACTGGTCGATGAAGCTCAGGACAGCAACCCTGAAGACCTGCAAATCATCGACTGGCTACGCAACGCTGGCATTGTCACCAAAGTCGTGTGTGACCCCCATCAGTCGATCTATTCCTTTCGTGGCGGAATCGACCCAGCCGAGTTGGCTCCATTGCGAGACGGGTTCGATGAGTTCGATCGACTACAACTGACCGGGAACTTTCGTTCCTGCCAGAACATCTGCCGTGTTGTCAGTGCGCTGCGCTCCTCCGAGCGTCGGGATACTCCCATTCATGCTGCGGGGCTCTCTCAATACTCGTCTACCCCTGTGTGCATTCTAGCTTATCCGGACTCGAAGGTAGATTCATCAATCGGTGAGCGATTTCAGAAACTGGTTCAGGAACGCGGCTTGGAATCTCACAAGTGTCCGGTTTTGGCCAAAACCAGAGCAAGTGCCGCCCACGCCGTAGGTCGCAGAGACGAAGAGTTTCACAAAACGACCTCACGATTGCTGCGTCTTGCAAAGGCCGTGATGGCCTTTCACTTCCCCTCAGATGCACGAGACCGAATCGAGGCGATGGAGCACGTCCACGAAGTAATGCTTGACCTGGCAGGTCTGTTAGCGCTCAAGGAGCCCAGCAAGACCAGGGACACGAAGGACGGTCAGCGGTCTACCTCCGAGGAAAGACTTGGCGTAGGCGTTGGCCCTTCTGCTATCAGGCGGCGGACGTACAACCAGGATCTTGAGGAGGAGTACATCCGACCAGAGACATGGCGGCCTCTTGTGATTTCCTT
>CALLYL010000920.1 GCA_937859535.1 uncultured Myxococcales bacterium | reverse complement strand
GGTCGCAGAAGCAACTGGCGGAGCGAGCTGGTTTGTCTGCCAAGCACATTGCGCGGATCGAACACGGAGTGGAGCCAGGAGCCAGCGCGCTCGCATCGCTTCTCGGTGTCAGTGAGTTGGGGCTCCTTCCCACGCAACGCGTCGAGCCACTTGATCTTCCAGCAACGGCTCCCAATTGGTGGGTCGCGCCGGACTATCTGCCGCTACGGATGCTTCATGACCTGCGACGACAGCTTCAGGGGAGCGGCGGGGCGCTGGTTCAAACCTCACTCTACTTGGATCATCAAAGCGCAGAGGAGTTTCTGGCCTGTGTGCAACGGCCAGACTACATGAATGCCTACCGTCACAAGTTGCCTCTCGACGCTGCGGTAGAGCAGATCAAGAGTAGCGTTCGCACTGCGGGAGTGGATGTGATCGCGCTTGGTCCGGGCGATGGCCTCGTTGAGACACAGCTTGTTGAGAAGCTGTCTGCGGAAGCGAGGAATGACATTCGCTTCTATCTGCTCGACATCAGTCACCCGCTCCTATCAACGGCCTTTCGGCACGCGGAAGACACCTTTGCCAGCAAACGAGGCGTGTTTGTCTGCGCGATGCACGGCAACTTCTACCATCTGTCTCGCTATCCCCAGCTCCATTACCGACCGACTCAGGCTCACCGTCGACGGCTCTATACCATGCTCGGCTTCACGTTCACCAACTTAGAGAACGAACCGCACTTTGTCCAACAGTCGCTCAGCGGTGCTGCGGAAGGAGATCTGTTGCTCGTTGACGTGTGGCTTGCCATGGCGAAGCCCGATGATGTGGAGACCCTTCGTAAGAAGGAAGGCAACCTCTCAAACGGTCAGCTAGATGATGAATCAACCCGCTGGCTCAGCGGGCCCATCCGTCGATACGCAGCGGATGTGACCCAAGTGGATACATTCGTCCGGCTCGATCGCTACTGCGCAGTTCCCGGAAGCTATGCGCTCGAGTTTGTCGCTCGGTGCCACATCGGAAGGACTCAGCGAAAGGACTTCGCCTTGATTCATTCCCGTCGTTATCAGCCAGAAGAACTCTCGACTGCTCTACGGAGCGTCGGCTGGGCTACCGTCGCAACGCTCAAGTTCGGAGGTACGTCACGGGAGCCGACCCACGCAATGATGCTGTTTCAGCGAATGCGGCGGCAGTGAACGAGAGTCCAGAAGGAGCCACAGGTGGCGCTCCTCCAGTTTCGGCTAACTCCCGCTCAGACGGAGGTCCAACTATCGACAGCGACGATGAGTGCGTAGTGGTGCTCCGACGTCATGTTGGCAGGGGCAGACTCAACGTCCTCGCGCTGATCGGACGTGCACGGCGCAGTCGGTTGGACCGATTTACACTGCGCTTAGGTCGGCCGTGCGACCGACATTTGCTGCGAGCGGAGAGGCGGTTGCTGGTGTGCTGCCTGCTCATTTGACCAGCGTGGAGGATCGGCGTTCGGAAGTCTCGTAACTGATACAGTTGATGTTCGGACGGGAGGATCGGTACCGACCGAAAAATACACCCTTGTTCAGGTGAGTTGCCATGACACAAAGTGTGTCTGTTCGTGATCGGGAGTCTTGCGGCGGAACCTGGCGGAACCTGTCAATAACTCTGCAACCGCGGATAGGGGGAATTTACTGTAGAGGCTCCTTTGGGTCTTGCCCGAGGGGTTGAGGCTCGGGGCTGGGAGGGTTGATCCAGACGGCGTCTGGGAGTGCGGGGGCCGTGGGAAGGCCGTGCACGAAGCGCTCGGGGTGGCGGTCGAAGGCGGCGGCGAGCACGGTGTTGCGAGCGGCTCGATGCTGAGCGGCCTGGCCCAGATGGACCTGGGCGGGTGATAGATACGTCAGGCCGCTGTGTTTGTGGTGGGCGTTGTACCAGGCGAAAAACGCCGCGCAGTACGCTTGGGCGGCAGCGCAGTCCTCGAAGCGGGCGGGATACCCCGGATGGTATTTGAGGGTCTTGAACAGCGACTCACTAAACGGGTTGTCGTCGCTGATCCTGGGACGACTATGGGTCTGCGTAATCCCGAGACGCCGCAGCAACTGGGTCAACAGCTCGCTGGTCATGACGCTGCCGCGGTCGGCATGCAGCGTCAGGTGCCCGGGCCTGATTCGCTGTCTTTGAGCGCTGGTTTCGACCAGCTGGCAGGCCAGCGTCGAGGACTCCGAGGGTGCCACCATCCAGCCCACCAGGTAGCGGCTATACACGTCCTCGATGGTATACAGGTTGACGTGGCCACCGCCGGCCAGCGCCAGCTTGCTAATGTGGACAAAGCGCGGCGCATGCAGCTCGGCGAGCACACCCTCGCGCTCCTGCGCACTGAGCGCCCGAGGACTGGTGCGTACTTTGGCCGGTCGCGGGGCACGCCGCCAGCGGTGGTACGTCGAGGGACACAGCCCAAGCGCCGCGCAGGCCTGCCGCACGCTCAGATTCCCGCGATGATTCTCGACCAGTGGCATCAACATATGTCGTCGCTCAGTTCGATGATCTCGGCTCCGCGCAGGCACAAGATTTTTTTTGGAACGCGACCTGGGCCTCGGCCTTTTGCGCTCGCAGCATCTCGCTATGCACCTTGCGCACCAGCAGCGCATTGTCCAGCTCCAGCTGCTTGATGCGCTGGTCCTTGTCGTCGAGCACCCGCGGCTTAGGTCCGCGCACCGGAGTCCTGAATTATTCATCGCGCAATCGCGTGGATAGAGGATGAACAGGCTAACGGTC
>CALLYL010000919.1 GCA_937859535.1 uncultured Myxococcales bacterium | reverse complement strand
CATCAGCCCATAGGTGACGTTGAGATGGAGCCGCCGCCCCGCAGGCCACAAGATTTGTAGCGCCACCGAGCACAGGCACAACAGCACCAGCCATCCGTACCGGCGTCCGACTTGCTGCATTTCACTCGCAAACAGAGCGGCCAGGCCGACCATCTCTTGGATGAGAAACAGATTCGCCGGAATCTTCAGAAAGAGTCCCACCGTACGTCCCGCGACGAGGTAGCACATCGTCGCCAGCAAAAAATAGCTGAGCCGACGGTAGCCGGGCTGTAAGTAAATCTGCTCGCGAAGTGTCCACACCAGGCCCGCCGTTGCCGTGAGCAGCAGACCGGCAATGAGCAGTGCGGGACGCAAGTCGGTCTTGCTGGAGCCGTTGAGCCAGAACAGCACGCCGAGGCAATTCACCAGAAAGCTGGCGAGTAGGACCGACAGAAACCGCCGCTTGGAACGTCGCAAGCTATCGGAATCGGCATCGGGCAGAATTCCTTTCGACAGCTCTGCGGTCAGCTCGTGCATCGATGGGAAACGCGCTGCGGGATCGAGCGCCAGACCCCGCAGTAGCGCTTGCTTGATGGCGATGGGAACCTCGAACCCGTACGTGGTTTTGGGCCGGAGCCGCAGGCTTCCACTGAGAACATTGCGGGCGTATTCCTCGATCGTTGTTCCTTCAAAGGGCTGATAACCGTAGATTCCCTCGAACAGCGCCGCACAGAAGCTGAACTGGTCGCTGCGGGCGTCTGCTGGTTCACCGCGCACTTGTTCGGGTGCCATATAGCCGGGTGTGCCGAGAATTGCTCCGAGCTGGGTGAGCCGCTCACCGGGTTGGGGCAGTACCGGAATCGCGGTGCCCGAGATCTCACGCCCGAGCGGATCTTCGTGCGCTTTGGCAATCCCAAAGTCCATCACTCGCGCTCGCCCATCGTCTCCAACGAGGACGTTGTCGGGCTTGAAATCGCGATGAATCAGACCGGAATGATGGGCTGCTTCGAGTCCTGCCGCTGCTTGCAGATACAGCCGCAGACACTGGTCCAGAGAGCTGGCGTTCCGCACGGGGTGGTGACTCTGCCAATCGACCAGGTCGGTTCCGGCCACAAACTCCATCGCGATAAAGATCTGGCCGTGCTGTGACTCGCGGTCCTCTCCCACCTCGTAGACGTGGACGACGTTGGGATTCGAGATGCGAGCCATCGCCTTGGCTTCCTTGAGCAGGCGCGCCCGGACGTGTTCCCCCCGATGGATGTCCTCGCGGACCACTTTCACCGCCACCTTTCGGTCGAGGTCGGGATCGTAAGCGGAATAGACCACGCCCATTCCACCTTGTCCCAAGCAGCGCAGCACGACGTAGCGACCAATGTGAGTGGGGTTTTTGAGTTCCGGTGTCGCGGCACTGGAACTGACATCGATGGGCGGATTACTTCCCGATGGCGCAGGCTCCAGCGTGGGGGCGTTCAGATCGACCCGTGGCCGTGGCGTATTTTCCACAGTCTCGCGTTCGCTCAGGTCGGAACCTTGGCCTCCCTTGGTAGAGAGCCCACTCCCTTGGGACATCGCCATATGATACCACGAAAAGTTCGCACTCTCCGACGACAAATCCCACAGACAGCGGTCTACTAGTGGTCCAGGTAGATGGGGTGTCCACCTGGGGCCCCAAAAGCCTACCAAGCCGGGTCCGGTTGATTCTCACAGATCGTCACTTGACGGCCCTGGGGGGGATTCCTAGCTTTCGGGCCATGTCTGTCAAAAAGCACGCTGTGGGAACCAAGGGAACCAAGAGAAAGCCGCCGTCGAGTCTGCCGTTTGATGCCGGGCAGTATGTGCGGGCACCGGTGCTCAACATTGCCAGCGCGATCTCGCTGGGCCAGGCGCTGTGCAAGCGGTGTCCTACAGATGCGCCCGGCAACGTCAAGCGGAGCTGCAAGCAGCTCAAGCTGGCGACCCAGCAGGCCCAGGAGAGCTGGACCGAGCGTCAGCGACTCCAGACCAAGCAGCCAGGGATCTCTGCCGACCGCAAGCGCGAGGTCGACATCCTCACCGACCAAGGCTTCGGCGCGCTGCGCCAAAACCTAGAGTCCCACGCCATGCTCCCAAGTGGCCGCTCGAAGAAGGCCGATCGAGCCCACCGACTGCTCGGCCAGCTATTCCCCGATGGCTTGGGATTCCTAAACTGGAAGTATGCTGAGCAGCTCGCGGCGATGGAGGTGCTGCTCGGACGGATCGACTCCGATGGCCTGGCGGGGGATATCGACGCAGTGTGTGGGCCGGAGTTTCTCGCCAACATCCGGACGAACCTGCTCGACTACCGGAGCATGGTCCTTCACGCCGAGGTGGCCTCGCTGGATGTGTCGTTGATCGAGTCGGTGCGGCAAGTGGCCGAAGCCGTAGTGGACTACGCGGTGAGCGTATGCGGTACGGTCGATCGTCATGATCCCCAGACGATTCGTCAGGCGAGCAAGCTGCTTCAGCCGATCGATGCCCTGCGCGAGCAGCTCCAGCGCGGTGGCGGGAGTGAGCCCAGCCCCACGCCAGCGGCTCCGACCCCTTCCGATCCCTCCAAGTAGCTCCGCGAACGTAGGGTTGCGGCAACGGACCTCCCTCTACAGGGCCCCCAAACAAGGCAATACCCCGATCGGAGGCCCTCCCTAGGGCCCCCAAGCAAGGCAATACCCCGATCGGAGGCCCTCCCTAGGGCTCCCAAACAAGGCAACACCCCGATCGGAGGCCCTCCCTAGGGCCCCCAAGCAAGGCAACACCCCGATCGGAGACCCTACTGAGGGCCCCACAGCGAAACGTGCCAGCAGAGCGCCGTGCGTTTCGCTGTGTGAAGAACCCTAGTACTTCGGTCCCGCAGGAACCATGGGCCGAGTGTCCCAGGGGCTCGGCGTGCGAGCGGGCTTCTGGGCTTTCTCCTTGCCCACGCGGGCAGCCTCGACTTTCTCGGCCTTGGCTTCGTCCTTATCGGACGCTACCGCCGGAGCAAACGGGAACAGGAGGCAAGACGTTACGCCGACCATGATGCCAACCAGCAACTGCTTGAACGACATGGCAACCTCCCTGAACCGATCCACCAACCGCACACACCAGCCGCCCGGCCAGCGTCTACGGCCAACGACCATCGGTTCAGCTATCCAGAACTCACGACAAGTTCCGTAGTTCGCACAGTTGTCCCAACCGCTGTCTGTGTCAATAGTCATTTCACCTACCAGATGGATTTTTTCCTACTCCGTCGCTGCTTGGTGTGCGAAACCCACATCGACCGGTCCGTTTGCGGTCCGCTGTTGGGGGTTGGTCGGGCCGAGTCGGCTGTGGTAGGGTTCCACGCTTGGGAACCCGATGCGTATTGCCAACCTTGTCGTCGACACCGAAGTG
>CALLYL010000918.1 GCA_937859535.1 uncultured Myxococcales bacterium | reverse complement strand
GGGGTGGGGGGGGGGGGCGCGTTGGGGCGGTGGGCGGGCCCGGTGGGCAGGGGCCGGGCATGGCTCCCGGCTTGCGGGTGGCCACTGAGGTTGACCTTGCAGGCGTTGTAGGTCTTGAGCGTATCGTCCACCACGGCGGCAAGTGTGGCCGCCCGCACGTCCGAGGACTCGAACGGCGGCACCTTGGCTTCGATCACCGTCTCGCCTCGGCTGCGCAGATCGGCGGCAACTTGGAAGAAGTAGTTGAGCGGCCCGATGCGCTCGAAGCCCGCAAAGCCGTGGGCCAGCACAATCGGATAGGGGGCCCCTTGGCAGCTCAGGTTCTGCACCAGCGTGCTCGGCTCATCCCCCGCCGCGAGCCCGGTTTGGTCGTCCCCCGCTGCGGCCCCACCACAGCCGCCGAGCCCAGCGCCAAGCAGCAAGCTGCCGATGGCTGCCAACAACGTCCCGCTCCGACCCGATCTTGTCATCGTCTGCATGTGGTCCTCCTAATCGCCATTGCTTGAAAAAGCGAGCCATTTTTCGACGATGGTTTGATAAAGTAAATGGGCTTCGGCTAGTTGCCTCAAGTTCCACCATGTCGCAGGACCAGACGGAAAAGGACCCGCTGATGGGCTCGGTGGTCGACCGCCGCTACAAGGTGCTCAAACGCCTCGGCGTCGGAGGCATGGGTATCGTCTACAAGGTCGAGCACCTGCATCTGAACAAGATGTTTGCGCTCAAGGTGATGCGACCGACGAAGGACGAGGTCGATCGCAAGCGCTTCGAGCAGGAAGCGCGCCTCGCGTCGCAAATTCGTCACCCGAATGTCATCGAGATCAGCGACTTCGGCGTGCTGCCGACGAACCAACCGTACTTCGTGATGGAATTCCTGCGTGGTCGCACGGTCGGTGAGGCGATCTTCACCGGCTTCATGGACAGCCAGCTTATCTGTCACATCGGGCTGCAAATCGCACGCGGCCTGCAAGCGGTTCACAAGCAGAACGTCGTCCACCGCGACCTCAAGCCTGACAACATCTTCCTGATCGATCCCGAGACGTCCGAGTCGCCCGAGGAAAACGGCAAAGCGTCCGACGAAGAGCCGGCGTTCGTCAAGATCATGGACTTTGGCATCGCCAAGTCGGTGAACAACAACCTCACCGGCACCGGCATGACCGTCGGCACCCCCGAGTACATGTCGCCCGAGCAAGCACGCGGCGAGCCGGTGGACTGGCGCTCGGATCAGTATTCGCTTGGCTGCATCCTGTACGAAATGCTGACCCGCGAGATTCCGTTCGACGGCAAAGGCGCGTTCGAGGTGATGTACAAGCACCTCAACGCCCCGCCGATGCCCCCCAGGCAGCGTCGACCGGAGCGCGCCGAACACATCTCGGCAGCACTCGAGACGATCGTGCTGAAGATGTTGGCCAAAAAGCCCAAGGACCGTCACCCGAGCATGCGGGCCGTCGAGACCGCGCTCCGGGACGAGGCCCTGCGCCAGAAGGTCGAAGAGGGCGTCACGGTGGTCAGCCCGACGCCGGTGCCGCCGGTGCAACCAGCGCCGAACCCGAACCAGACCTCCCAGGCCCGCGACACCATGAAGACCGTGCCGATCATGCGGGCGGTCGAGCCCCCGGAATCGAGTAACAACCGCCCAACGGTGATGATGAACGTCGTCGACCAGGCCGGGATGATGGACCTCATCTCGAAGATCAACGATCGGGTGAACTCGTCGCGCTCGGTGCCGCAGGTGCCTCCGGCGAATGGCTCGCTGCTGGGCCGAGTGATGTCGTGGCTACGCAGTTTGCTTTCGCGGCTGCGCAATCTGCTCAAGTAAGCTGCCCGCCATGACCTATGAGCAGCTTTGGTTTCGGGCGTTTCTGCTCACGCAGGCAGTCGAGATCCCCATCTACACGCTCGTCCTGTCCCGCTTCCCAGCCAAGCCGCTGTGGCAGTCGGGAGGCAGCGACCCGCTCAGCCTGCCGATGCGCATCCTGTGCGCGTTTTTGGCCAGCGCCATCACCCACCCGTGGGTCTGGTATTTCTTCCCGCGCTACATCGACGACTACTGGCCGATGGTCGCGGTGGCCGAGACGTTCGCGGTGGTGGTCGAGGCGCTGTGGCTTCACTTCTGCGGCCTGCGGCGAGCCCTGCTGTGGTCCCTTGTCGCCAACGGAACGAGCGCTACGTTAGGCTTTCTAAGACAGTAGCAACCCAAGTTGCCCCGATTCGATGGAGTCGACCATGACCGACTGGCTGTATCGCACCCCTCACGCTTTCCCAAACAAGAAGCTGTTCCGCCTGGGCCTCGCCTGCAACTACGGCATCGACGAGGCCGGTGTCCGCGTCGCCATGGACCGGGGCGTCAACTTCTTCTTGTGGACGATGAAGAACAAGCCGTTCCGCAGCCCGCTCGCCGAGGCCATCAAGTCCCGCCGCGACAGCGTGTCGGTCATCGGCTACGCAAACCTCGGCTGGTTTGGGTGGGGCGTCCGCTCGGGGGCTGAGAAGCTGCTCAAAGAGCTCAAGACCGACTACCTGGACACCTACCTGCTCGGCTGGCTCGGCATCACCTCGGCGTGGACTTCATCGACCGAAAAGGAGCTGGTCCACCTGCGCGAGAGCGGCAAGGTCCGCGCCATCGGCTGCTCGATCCACGACCGTGAGCGGGCCGGACAGCTCGCCGCGACCTCACCGCTCGACCTGCTGATGATCCGCTACAACGCCGCCCACCCCGGTGCCGAGCGCGACATCTTCCCCCACCGCCGAGAAACCAAGCCGACCACCCTCGCCTACACCGCCACCCGCTGGG
>CALLYL010000917.1 GCA_937859535.1 uncultured Myxococcales bacterium | reverse complement strand
AAAGGATTGCTTCCAACCGCCCCCGCATCGAGTCCCAGTGGGTGTGCACGTCGTTTCCCCACAGCAGCCCGCCGCAGCGCATCATCTCGGCACCAAAGCGCAGGTACTCATCGTCCAAGTTCACGGCCTGCTCGACCACCTGCTCGCTCAGCCGGATGGCTTCGGGACCGTTGCCTAAGCAGACCTCATTTACCGCGATATCGAGCAGCACCAGTGCCGCCATTCGCCGCTGGCCAAAGCGCAGGTAGGTCTCACGGGCTTCGTGAAGCAGCTCTTGGGACAAAAACGGCCGGTCGTTCAGGTACATCTCGAACGCCGACTGGGCGCGCTGCCAGCCCGCGTGATAGAGCGGCCGTTGCGGATCGCCATCGAACAGGTCACAGACCGCTTTCATCTGTCCAAGTGTCTGTTGCGCTTTGTCACGCAGCGCCAAGTAGACACAGAGCTGGCCAATCAGGGACGCGACCTCTTGGAAGTACCAGGCGGCATCGCGCTCGGGCAGCGTGTGGCCGAAGTCGCGCATGACATCCATCACCACGTCCATCCGGCCCGACAGCGTGGCCGCCCCCAAGTAGCCGAACAGCGACCAGTAGTAGAAGCGACTACCGGGCACAGACAGTGCCAGCGCCTCTTGCGCACACGAAAACGCCGTGGGCAAGCGGTTGCCAAACAGCTCGAGCTGAGCCTGCAAGCAGCGCACGGCACCGAGCGACTCGCCACTGGCACCGCACCGCACTGCCGCCAGGCACTGCTGCGCGGCGTGATCGAGTCCACCACGCTTCCAACAATCAGATGCCGCGTCGATGTAGTGCCAGATGGCACGGTCCGGATCACCGCCTAGTTCGAAGTGACGAGCCAGCACCGCATCGTCCGTTTCTCCCAAGCGCAGCAGAAATTCGGCACACAACCGATGGCCAAGCTGGCGATCCTCATCGGTCAGCAGGCTGTAGGCGGCCTCGCGGAGCAGCGCATGACGAATGCCGTACTCGACCTCCCCGGGATGGTGGCTGTCGCGGTGGCGTTCGATGATCTCGGCATCGCCAAGCTCCCGCAGCACCTGGTCGATGTGCTCGGTGTTATCCGTTGAGCTGCCGTGTCCGAGCAGGGACTGCACCCCGCCGCGAAAAAAGGTATCGCCGAAGATGCTGGCGACTCGCAGCACCCGTCGCTGCTCGCTGCTCAGACGGCCAATGCGCGCTTGCAGCATCGCCAGTACGGTGTCGGGTAGCTGCTCGGTCTTTCCTTCGGCAAAGGCCCGAATCAGCTCTTCCAGATAGAGCGCGTTGCCCGCCGCTTGCTCCACGATGCGCTGCACCGCTCGCGACGGCACCTTCGCGCCCAAGATGTTCTGAACCAGCCGCTCGGACGCCCGTTTTCCGAGCCCGCCGAGGTAAATTTCTTGCAGACCACGATCTTTGCCAAGCTTCGGCAGACCACTCTCAAACTCGGGCCGCGCCAGGCAGAGCACCATCAGCGGCGAATCGGGAAGAGCGCGCAACACCACCTCGGTCAGCTCAAGGCTCTGCGAATCGCCCCACTGCAGGTCTTCGAGCACCAGCAGCACCGGCTGGACCGCGCAAGCGCCGCGCAAAAAGTCACTCATGGCCAAGGAAGACTGCTCAAAAAACAGCCGTCCATCGAGCCGCGCTGCATGCAGGGGCGGATACTTGTCCACCGATGGCTCAAGCCCGGCCAGCTCTGCCAAAAATGCGGTCACTCGCGGGGCCTCTTTCTCTCCGACATAGCTGGTGGTCTGTTCATGAAGGCGCTTCCACGCCTGCTCCGCGATCGCCCCGTCCAGTCGTCCACACAGCCCACGCAGCACCGCTGCCCACAGTCCGTACGGTGCGCCGGGATTCATCGCATCGCCGCGTCCAAACAGCACCGTGATCGGGGTCTCTCCGACAGAAATCCGTCGCAGAAACTCGTGCCGCAGCCGTGACTTGCCCACACCCGCCGGTGCCACCACCAGCGCGACCCGAGGCGTCGACTCCTCGATGCAGGTGTGAAGGACCGCCGACAGCGCGAGCAGCTCCTGCTCTCGACCGACACACGGCGTGGGCTTGCCGAGCAGCTTGCGCGACTCGTCGATCGAAAGCCGCTCACCGACCAACGCGAAGGCGTGCGCATCCAGCCGCTCCAGGTCAAACCGACTATCGAGCAGCCTTGCCGTCAGCTCATCCAGCAGCACCGCGTGCGGGCCACCTCCCGTCGTTCGCTGGCGAAGCAGCACCGCCGCCCGTTCGACCGCTTCCCCAACGGGGACATCCCCGGCCAGCATGCCTTTGCCGGTCGCAATCGCAATCACCGCTTCGCCCCAGCGCTCATGGATCACGAGCGCCGCCCGCGCCGCCCGTCCTGCCATGTCCGTCGCAGCCCCCGCGCCAAGCTGGTGTAGCGTCCCCAGCAGCGATCCATCGGCCAACCGCTCTAAGATCAACCCCGAGGGAGCCAGCAGCGAACGCAGCGCCTCCAGCCGCGTTTTTTGCACCACATCATCGGCCTGCGCCATCGTAGCCAGCGAAGACACCTCATGGGCATCGCTCACCAGGAGCACACTCACGAGCTGCTGCTCGTCCGCACGAATCGATGGGGACACCGCCACCCGCTCGAAGGCCGGTCCCTGCAGGGTTGGTAGCTCGGGCAAGGCCAGCAGCTCGGTCAGCACTGCGCGCCCATCGGCAATGCGCAGCGTCGGATCTTTGTGCAGCATCCGCCGGAGCAGATCCTCCAGCGCCATCGGCAGCTCGGGTCGCACAGATCGCAGCGGTGGCGCGTCCTCGAACAGGATCTTGGCCAGCACGGCGGCCACGTGAGCGGCCACAAACGGCGGGCCGCCCGTCAAACACTCGTGGAACACGCAGCCGAGCGAAAAGACGTCGGCGGCCAGGCTGAGCTGCGACAGCCCACGCGCTTGCTCTGGGGCCATGTATTCGGGAGTGCCGACAATCGCGCCAGTGCGGGTCATCGCAGCCGATCGACCACCGAAGCCGCGCCGCGCAATCCCAAAATCGAGCAGCACCACTTTGGCGGGATCCCCATCCACCAAAAACAGGTTCGACGGCTTGATGTCACGATGTACGACGCCGCGCTGATGAGCGACGGACAAGGCCTCGGCCACGCGCCGGGTAAGTACCAGCGTCTCTTGAAGGCTGAGTCCACCACTACGCAGTCGGTCGGCCAGATCCTGCCCGGCCAGCCACTGCATGGCCAAATAGGGACTGCCGCTGTCCATGTGCCCATGTGAGACGTAGCCCACGATGCCGGGATGCTGAAGCTCCGCGAGGAGCAGCGCCTCGCGATGAAAGCGAGCCTTGTCCGCCCCATCGAACAGAACCTTGACCGCGACCGGCTGCTGCGTCCTCCGATCGATGGCCCGATAAACCGCGCCCATTCCCCCACTACCCGCCAGCCGCTCGACCTCGAACCGCTCGGCGACCAAGCTGCCGGGTGAAAGCTCTTGTAGCATGGTGCGATTTTAGGGTCGCACGCCAAAGGACTCTAGGTGCTTGTTGCGATGGTGCCGAGCAGAAAACGGAAGGTGCGAAGGAAATCGGAACGTTAGGTAGCAGACGGAGAGATGCGGAGGTATCGGAGTGGCTAGGCGATTTGGGTGATGAGCAAGGTGATGTCGTCCTTGCGCGGCTTGTCGGCATAAAACTGCGCGGCCTGCGCCATCAGCGCATCCCGCATCGCGGCAGGCTGAAGATCGCCCGTCTGACCGATCGCCTGGCGAAGTCGCTTTTCGCCGTATTCCTCGTTATTCGGGTTCTCGCACTCGATGAGCCCATCGGTGAAGAACACGATCTTGTCGCCCGAACGAAGCTGCTGGGTGTTTTCGGTGAAGGTCGACTCGGGGACGTCACCGAGTCGGTTGCCACGCGACATAAGGACGGTAAAGGGCGACTCGCCTTCCTTGAGCGTGCTCGGCTGGCGATATAGGTATGGGAAGTTGTGACCCGCATTGGCGTAGGTGATGACCAGGCTCTTTTGATCAATCACGCAAGCAAAGCAGGTCATGACGAACTTGCGACGGGCGCTTTCGTAGATCGCGTGGTTCATGATCTCCAGGATGCGCGAAGCAGTGATGCGTGCGCCCTCCAGAGCCCGACCCACATCGCAGGCCGCTTTGGCAGCAGCAGTAATCATGGCAGCCGGCACACCGTGACCCGTCACGTCGCCGATGATGAGCAGAACCTTATCGCCGGGCAGATCATAGACCGCCCACCAGTCGCCTCCGCACTGCGTAGCTGGTTGGAAGTGACCGACCACCTGCACCGGACCGCGCTGGATGACATCTGCCGTCGGAACCAGCGTCTCTTGAATCGTCCGGGCCAGCTCAAGCTCTTTTTCGAGGACCGCTTTGGCCGCCGTCTCTTCCAGCAGCACTTGCAATCGGTCGGCCATAAAGTTGAAGTTCTCGGCGAGGAGGCCTATTTCATCGGGAGACTGGATCTCGACGCGAGTGGTCAGATCACCACGGGCAATCTGATCGGCCCGCTGGGCAAGCTGCTGAATCGGCCGCGTGATGCGCAAGCTCTGGAACACGGAGATTCCCGCTGCCAGCACCAGGAACACCAGACCGAGCACCGAGACCTGGACCATGAAGGCCTGGCCCTGCGCCAGCTTGTATTCCTCGATCGAGCGAAGCTGGTTCTTCAGCGACGCCATGCTGTAAATCACGACCAGGGTGCCGAACTTCTTGCCCTGATCGGTGACGACGGGACGCGCAAACAAGCGGCGGGTGTCTTTCACTCCGCCCACGTCGACTTCGATGGTCTTTTCGAGCGGCTTGGTCAGCTTTTCCAGCTCGGGCCCGAGCACCGGATCGACTTCGGTGATCTTCTTTTCGGCGTCATTCCAGCGCTCGTCACTGTG
>CALLYL010000916.1 GCA_937859535.1 uncultured Myxococcales bacterium | reverse complement strand
AACGAGGCGCTACGAGTTGGATGGGAATTACTGGATGACCGGAACGCAGTAACCGTCGGTGCAGCGCTCTCCCATGCCGCAGCCGGACATGTCGGTGACGCTGCACGGTGCGCGGTCTACCTGCTCGACCCACTGTGCAATGTGGTTGCCAGTGTTTAGTTCCTGGAACGGCAGGCGCAGTGGCGGATAGCCGGAGTCCAGACCCTTTTCAAGCGAGTTGATCTCGACGGGAACCATCCAGATTTGGGCGTTCGTGCCACCGCGTACTCCGTACGGACGACGTGAAGAGAACGACAGCCACAGGATGCTCTTGCCTTTGAAGCGGTGGACAAACGGACTCCACTTTGGCCAGGAGTTGCCCGCGATGGTATTGACAGAAGTGAGATCGATCGGAGTCCCACCACCGACCGGAATCACCATGACTTTGGCGTCCATCGCATCGTAGGAATCGCCCGCCGCCCGGTTAAACATCACGAAGCGTCCATCGGGAGAGATGGCTGGGTAGTAGTTGTTTTCTCCCGCTGACTTCACCAGCTCGGTGGGATTCCCAAACGTCCCATCGGCGTTAAATGAAACCGTGAACAGACTGGCCTTTTCAGTCGACAGATTCGGACACAGCGGTGGAATACAGAGCGTCGGTGAGCGTGCAAACACCACAGTCTTCCCATCTGGCGAGACATCCGGCATGGTGGCGTTGGCCAGGCTCGGGTTCTTGCCAGTTAACATGCCGCTCGTACCATCCCGCACCGCGAGTCCGCCATACTCTGTCGTGAGCAGGTACTTGCCATCGCTGGTGAACGCTTGGAAGTTCGATCCAGCAATCACGCCGGGGCCGACCTCGAACAGCTTGGTTCGGGTTCCGGTGTCGAGAGCACGCATCATGGCCGGACCAGGAATGTTCATTCCTACTGCAATGCGCTTGCCATTCCGACTCATGGCGTGACAGCCGACACAGACTCCTACGGCGCGCACCGGTCCGTAATAGGCCTCTGCTTTTTGGCCACGGAGACCGAAGTCATAGCGAGCAATTCCGCCAATCGATGCAGCCCAATAGTACAAGCCGCCTTTCATGTCATTTTCCGAAAATGACAGAGCCTGCTTGGCGGTTGACCCGACTCCACCACCGTCGGGAGCCGCGCCTCGCATGGACAGCGCCATCTTCTGTCCACGGCCTCCCTGCATGATGAGTGCGGTGGTCTTTTCATCCGGTAGCAGTGCGCAGCCATCGCCCGCTTTGGTACAGGGAGTATAGATTCGCAGATCCAGAGAGTCCGACACCAAGTTCAGCTCGAACAGCGTCGCTTCATTCGGACGCCACTGGAACTCCAGCTCGTTGATATTGGGAGGTACAAGGGCCCCGGCTGGTGGATAGGCAATCTCCGGTGTGCGCTTAGAATAGTTTGGACCGCCAAACTTCGATGGCGAGTCCGCAGGCGCACCTGGCGCAATCACCACGACCTGTAGTCGCACCGTCAGCGTGGTCTGGCCGCGATCCTCTCCGAGCTGCGCACGGACGATGCTCTTTCCGGCTTGTCCGGGGTTCCCGTGGAACGTCATGCCTTCGAAGTGACCGAGTCGTTCGTCATCGATCGACAGGTGGGCTTGACCGGTGATGTCTTCCGCTCCGCGCAGCACTTTGAAATCGAGCTGGAACGGGCTCTTGCCATCGCTGGTCACGACCGGATCAGCGGGCAGTACCGTGAGCAGAGCACCCATGCCAGGAGGATCTTCGGGCAGGCGGCCATTGCCTGCACCGACGACATCTGTATCCCCGTCACGCAGCACGCTACAGCCACCGAGCAGAGCCAGCCCGAGCAGCCAAGAAGCAATCGTGGTCCGTCCGAAGCGAGTGAACGTAGGCATGGGAAGTGAACCTCTTCGCATCTTGCGATACGTAAGCCGCCCTTATACCAAGGAGCACAGGCTCTTCGGCTAGGATTTTTTTGCGGCAATGGCGGCAGCGAGAGCCCCGGGCTCCGTGATACAAGGCGGTGCATGTTAACTTTGCAGGTTCGCGACACCGTGCGTGCTTTCGTGCCGACCAAGCTGCGCAGCGAGCTGCGTCGTCAAGTGGTTCGAGCGATGCGAGCGGCTGGAGTAGATGCAGCCCTGGTTTCCCTGACACTGTCCGATGACGAGGAACTGCACGAGCTGAACCTCGAGTATGCCGATGAAGATCATCCCACCGATGTGCTGTCGTTTGCGCAGCGGGATGCTGATCTGGGCTTCGTGGTGCCACTTCCCCCAGGGGCGGTCGAGCCGCTTGGCGACGTGATCATCTCGGTGCAGATCGCGCCGCGTCAAGCCGATGCGCCGGGACACGACCTATTGTCCGAGCTGTGTCACTTGTCTGTCCACGGACTGTGTCACTTGCTCGGGATGGATCATCGCGATGCCCAGGAGGAGCGCTGGATGTTTGGATATGAAGCGCTGCTGCGCAAAGAGGCACGCGGACTGGGCCGAATTACTCGTCAACAGATGCCTCCGGCACCGGAATCAGCGAAGCAGGAAGAGCATCCGCGCTAGCGCAATCCCTGCTGCC
>CALLYL010000915.1 GCA_937859535.1 uncultured Myxococcales bacterium | reverse complement strand
CGCGCCAAAGCCAAGCGATCGAGCTGCTCTATCGTCAAGGCCCCGTGCGGCTTGGGGTCGGGCCTCACGACATCGCGATCGTTGACACACCGCCCGAGGAGCACGGCGGGCACTTGCCGGGTGTGCTACTCATCGCGATCACGGACGGCACCGACGCAGCGCGAAACCTGCTGACGATGTTGCAAGGTACCCCAGACAACACGGACATCATGCTGGTACGGGTGTGGCGGGCACCTAAGGAAGTCTGGGCCCGCGACGCGCACACCATCGAGAGCGTGGCCCGTCGGCACATGGACTTTTTGGAAGACCCTTTGCCGAAGTCCGACGCCATCAAGGATGCCCACGACAGTGGCGAATCGATTTGGAGTCTGCGGCGGACTGGCCCGACGCTGGAAGTTCTCAACGGAGTCGAATCTCTGGCGTACTCGGCATGGCGACGACTCGGTTCGGGGCAGCCATGGCCCGAAATGCCGTCACCCAAGACCGCCAAGCTCTACGTCCGGGGATGGGATCCTGATGCTTGATCCCGAGAAGCTGAGAGCGGATCTGGCGGCCAAGGCCGACCGAATGAAAGGCCCGCTCTGGGCTGGGGCGGGCGGCGCGACGGAGCAAGACTGGTCCTCGCTGATGACGACACAGCCAGCATCGGTTGTGTCGCCTGCGCAGGTTCATCCGTCGCTACCAGTGGCTGAACCAAGAACGGCCCCTGCTTTGGAGGATGTGCCTGATCGTCCTGAGTCGAGCTTCTTTCGGCCAGCGGGCCATCGTCGTCAAGTTGAGAGCGGACCAACTGGCGATTGGTTACAGTCGGTGGTGGGAAATCCGCAGGACTACGACGTTCCGCTGGATGGTCGCGTCAACGTCTGCGCACGCCTGCTACCCAGCACCTACCTGAGCGTGAAAAGAGCCAAGAAGCAGCTCGGCTTCCGCACCATCGCCGGAACCTGGGAGTACATCATCAGGCTCGGCTTGGCGGTGGCAGCGAGGTGAGAGGGCCGACGTCGCCACTCGCGAGGGCTTGCTTTTGTTCCCCGATGGACTTTCCCTCGGTTCGGAAGCGAGGGCTCGGGCTGGATGCGTCGGTCAATCTGTCAGGCTCTTATGTCCGCTCTCCATGAGCCACCGTAGATCGCTTCGCACGATTCCCAGCGCGTCGAGCTACGCAGAGTCGGCCAAGTTCTCCACGATCCACTATCGCCAGCCTTGGCAGTGGCAGGACGCTTCGACCTGTGCAGTGGGCCGAAGGTGCAAGCGGCCAACCTCACCGCAGCCCACGCTGCCATCCCCCATGACTCGGTGTGCTTGCCATTAGTTGAGGCAACACGCAAGGGCCTTCCCGTTACAACGCGGGCACCAAGGGTACCCCCGTGGAAAATACACCCCGATCAGGTGATTTGACATCGCACACAGTGCGTCATCTTGTATTAGGGTGTCCTTCGGACAGCGTGTATCCGGCCTCGCCTCCGCACGAGCAGATGACTGCGGCGTGCTCATCCGAGATTCGGACGGCATCCGGTATGCCGGACGATTGAGTTCGCGAATGTTGCATATTCCTGATGCTCAGCGTCGCGATGGTGCCGTATTCGCGACCCCACCAGCGGTGGCGCGTTATTGATTGTCACGCTGGGACAGAAGCACTAGACTCGCCTCATGCAGCGGTTCGCGGTCACTCTGTTCGCGATCTTCATGCTGGCTCACGCATTCCTGCCAGCGCTGCCCGTCTATGTCTGTACGGATGGGGGACGCGCTCTAGACCCTTGCTCACCATCCGAAGAACCTGAAGCACAGTCACCAGACGCAAAGTGGAAGCTCGGCGACTGCTGCAAGCTGACCGCTCCTGCAACAGTAGACGCATCACCTGTGACCACGACAAATGTGGCTCACGACATTGCTGATACTATTGCCATCCTCCCTGAGCTATGCACAGCGCTGCTTGAGCCGCCCATTTGTTACCAGCGGGTATGCCGAGTGCGTGGTCCTCCGCTCTGGCGAGGCCATCCGTCGTCTTTGCATACCATCCTGCGTATCTAGATCTCTGCCTGAAGTTCGTTTCGGACGAATTCACGGCGGAGGTCTGCCCATTCCCCAACACGTATTTTTTCGTGGGCATGAACCTTCGCGTACTCGCCGCTGGAAGGGATCTTGTCCATGGAAAATACCGTGTTGCGGATCGATCTCCGCTCGAACAGTACCAACACTTGCAGCTTACTAACACTGTGCCCTTTGCTGTTCATGGCATGTGCTCCGACTGTTCAGGTTCACAGTGTAGGGGTAATGCAGCATGAGCGAGCTGCGGATCAGGAAGCTCAAGCCGCAACATCGCATGCAGAACAGTACCGACCCGTCTTGATCAAGGCGGCATGCAGTACAGGTTTGACCGATCGGCCTGACGGACTTGTCTGCTGGACCTCTACTTCCAATCCAACAGACAAGCACCGACGTGAGGCCGAGAAGCACCGATCGCTTGCGGCAGCACACCGTGCCGCATCGAGTGAACTGCGCAAAGTGGAGGAATCTACCTGCACTGGGATCAGTCCAGTGGATCGTGATCTGAGCCCCTTTGCGCACCCGGACGACATCCTGCGCGTAGAGTCCACCTTCGATTCAGGAGGAAGCAAGTCGCCGCCTCGGCAAACCGGGGTGGGCGTCACCTTTCGGGCGGTGCCGGGCCTTACTAGCGAATGGCTCCAGCGACTGATCGACTGTCATATTGCGCGCAGTTCCGTAATCGGCCATGACGCCCCCGAACTGGCCTACTGTCCCTTGGCGGTACGCGGGGTGACGGCACTGGTGCGTTCGGATGGAGGTGGCTTTGCGGTGATTCTCAGCACCCAAGAACAAGAAAGGAATGGCCTTCACGAGATCCGTCAGCGAGTCAATGCAGTCCTTCGGTCAACTCAAACCACTTCTCCCAACCCGTAGGAATCTTCACATGAAGACCAAGTTCCCGTCTCTCCGATGCCAGTCCCTCCGCGCACTCTTGTGCGGACTCTCTCTTACGCTAGTCACGAGCTGCGGAATGAGCGACCAAGCTCTACCTAAGGTTCTCGATGTCGATCCCTATCCCGGTGCGTGGGATATGCAAAAGCTCACAGACAAGAATGCCGATCCAAACATCGTCGAGGTAGACCTCGAAGCGCGGGTTACAGAGGTCGAGTACCTACCCGGAAAAAAGACTCCGGCCTGGGCCTACAACGGTAGCGTTCCGGGGCCTCTCATCGAGGCGAAGGTGGGCGACCGCGTGCTGGTTCATTTCAAGAACAGCCTGCCCGATGCAACGACGATTCACTGGCATGGCGTGCGTGTGCCCAACGACATGGACGGCCACACGCTGATGGTAAGTCCGATTCCTTCCGGTGGCAGCTTCGACTATACGTTCACCGTAAAAGATGCCGGGACGTTCTGGTATCACCCGCACGTTCGTTCGGATGATCAGGTGGAAAAGGGACTCTACGGAGCGCTGGTTGTCCGCGCCGGAAATGAGCCCGCTGCAAGTGGTGAGCGTGTCGTGATGCTCGATGACGTGTACCTGGATGAGAGCGGAATGCCGATGCCTGCGGGCGACATGATGGAGCTGATGATCGGCAGACAAGGCAACCTGCTTCTCGCGAATGGCAAGGCACGACCCATCCTGAACCTGCGCGCAGGAGAACGGCAGCGGCTACGAATCATCAATGCTGCCAATGCACGCTTCTTTCGACTCTCTCTGCCCGGTCATAAGCTGACGCTGCTTGGCACAGATGGAGGTTTCATCGAGTCACCCCGCGAGCTGGATGAGCTTCTGCTGGTGCCTGGTGAGCGTGCAGATTTGATGATCACCGGAGCCTCCGTGCCGAGCACAGCACTGGATGTGGTCACGCTTCCCTATGAGCGCGGACATGAAACAGGAGCACTCCCACAGGCCAACGTACTGCGCGTGCAGTACAGCGCAGAGTCTGCGGTGATGACTCCGGATCTCCCGGTAACTCTAACAACGATTGCATCCCTGCCTGCACCAATACGGACACGGATGTTCATGCTCAGCGAGCAGATGACACCATCGAGCAGTGGTCACAGCGGACACGGCAGCAGTTCTACCAGCTCGAAGCCGATGTTCACCATCAACGGTCAAGCCTATCCGAGTGTTCCGAGCATCACGTCCAAAATCGGCGAGACAGAGGTCTGGGAAGTGATGAACGATGCGACGATGGATCATCCCTTCCATCTGCATGGTTTCTTCTTCCAAGTTCTGTCTCGCGGAGGCGTGCCAGAGCCCGTCACAGCATGGAAGGATACGGTCAACATCAAGCGCGATGAGACAGTGCGACTTGCTGTTCGCTTCGATGGCTACACCGGCCAGTGGCTGTATCACTGCCACATCCTAGAGCATGCAGAGAACGGCATGATGGGAGAGCTAGACATCGCCAAGTGAGTGCGAACGACGCGCTGCACAGGAGTGCAAGGGACACAGCGCGTCCTGGATTGCGTCACCGTAAGGAGTACCCGATGAGTGCCGAACTACCGTACCTTCCTGCGCTCCGTTTCTCGTCGCTGACATGCCTCTATGATTCAGTAATGCGGCTGTTGCTGAAGGATGAGGTGTTCAAACGCCGTTTGGTTGCTCAGGTCAAGCCCTTACCAGATCAACGCATCCTTGATGTCGGATGTGGAACGGGGACGCTTACGCTGCTGCTCAAACGAGCCGCTCCTAACGCTGTAGTGATAGGTCTGGATGCTGACCCTACCATGTTACGAATAGCACGAACGAAGGCAGAGAGCGAGCAGGTGCAGATCGAGTTTGTCGAGGGAATGTCGGACTCTCTGCCGTTTCCTCACGCATCGTTCAGCGGCATCGTATCGAGCTTGCTGCTGCATCATCTGACCACGGACTCTAAGCGCCGTACACTAGAGCAGGCATATCTGCTCTTGCGACCAGGAGGAATGCTGCACATTGCGGATTGGGGCCAGGCTCAGAATGCCTTGATGCGTGCGGCATTTCTAGGTGTGCAACTCTTAGATGGGTTCGAGACAACTGTCGACAATGTCGAAGGACGGCTCCTGCCTTTGATGCGTGCAGCGGGTTTTGCGGATGCGATGGAGACACACCGTGAAATGACCATGCTTGGCACACTCTCTATGTATCGAGCGACGCGACCGGACTAAAGTGCAGGGCAGCGCTGGTTCCTTCAGCCCCTCTCCGTGATCAGCTTTGTGACGATCTCAACCGTATGCGGCGTTCGTTGAATGCAGTAGGCACGAGTGTTCTCCAGCAGACTCCTCGCTGGCTTCCACCGCTCTCTGTTTTGTGCGGAGAAACGGTGCGCAACGTAACACAGCGACAACTGATGATGCCACGCGCCCAATCTGTCGACCTGTTATGAACGGCGAAGCCGATCGTGTCGATCGCGCCAACACCGTCACCCGCAGCCAAGAATTTCCATACATCGGCCAATGCTGTCGGGTCAACGGGCAGGCTGCGGTGCAGCGCTTGGAGGCGGCGCTCGATGTAGATTGCTGACCATGCGCTCGCCAAGGCTCTGAGAGGTCTGGGCCAGCCGCTCAAGCACCGCTCGCAGCCAGGAAGGGACCACCTGGCAAGTGGAGTACAGGCCCGAGCCTTACTCGACCGACCATGACCCAGCGATTCCCGCCGCGCTTTGGGCCTGACCTTGGTCGAGCAGTGTCGTCATGTCGTCGCAGGTGTGAAGCTGGCTTGCCCTTGCTCTCCTGGACTCAAGCGCCGACCCAGCAACCAATACCCCCGAGGACCAACACTGCCCAGCTTGCGAGCAGATGGACCGCGGCCAGGCCTCACTGCCGTCGCGAAGCCTAGCACTGCTTGCAAGCTCAGTCTCGCGGGCGGGATGCGGAATGAGATGGACCCATCGATGGCCGTTCTGTGCGGGGAGATGACCATTCGCGTCCGGTGGCAGCGGGGTTTGGGCCCACCGAGCGACCGGCTGGGTGTAGACCCGCTGCCGGTGTGTCTCCTCGTCGAGATAGCGCAGGGGAGAGTCGGTGGTCCCCTCACCCAGCCCAAAGCTCTGCCATCTCGGAAACCGTCGTCGCCCGACTGAGCCACGAAGCGAGTACAACCGGATCGTCACGTTCCGTGATCCGCTTCTCGACTTCAACGGGGACGGGAAAGCGGATGTCCTTTGGCATCGACCGCGCCATCACCAAGCTCACCCTCAAACCCGGCGAACGCCAGAGCCGCACCGCCTTCATCGTTCAGGCCGTCGGCGAAAAACTCGCCGCCTCAAAGCCGAAGACGCGGACACAATGGCAGAGTCCGCCAGCGCCGCCCGCCCACAGTAGTTCATCCTTCGCACTGATTCTGCTCGCAGTCCCAGTCCTTCGTGTTCCGTGGAGCCTCTTCCATCGCTATCGGATATCAACAAAATCCCACCACAGGTCCGCTCCCATCCGCACAGCGCAAGGCGTGGTTATCAACATAGCGAGCAGTACCAATCACGAACCAAGCCAGCGGAGGTAGGCAACTACCGCCAAGGTAGCCCACGCTCGACGGGCCAGCCACGACAAAACCAGCCAGTGACCGGACCACTCCCCAAGCAACCACCAGCCCAGCCAATCCGGTGAGCTTCCAAACCTAAAAAATGTCGCTTTTACG
>CALLYL010000914.1 GCA_937859535.1 uncultured Myxococcales bacterium | reverse complement strand
CGCCGATGTCGTACATCCGCGAGCCGTTCGCGAAAAGCGCAGTGAGTTCAGACACTTCCCACAGGACTCCTGGACATGCTTCCCGGTCGCGAAGAGAACATCGAGGAACACCTACATGCCACAGGTGGTGCATGGACGGGGCACGGGCCGTGATACGATGACTGCGGGGGCAAGTGGTGATGGGCGACATCATCCGCAAGAAGAAGAACGGCAGGGTACTGGGCTGGTACATCCGCTGGGTCGATCTCGATGGCAAGCGCAAACAAAGAGCCAGTCATCAGCCGTCGTACGCGCTGGCCAAGCGAATGCTGCTGGAGATCGAAGCGCGGGTGGCACGTGGGAAAACCGGACTCATCGAACCGGAGACCCAGCCAGCACTGACCGTCTCCGAGCTGTGCGAGCGCTGGCTTACCGAGTTTGGGAGTCCCAAGGTGAAGGACTTGCAGCGCTATCGGGCAACGGCCCAGACCGCACTACGGCGGAGCTTGCCGCACCTAGGGGCTCTCCCGATCGGCTCGCTGTCACGAATTCACATTGAGCGTGTCCGTGATCTGCTGGCCCAGCGCTACCGGCCAAACACCGTGCGCGCTGCGCTGCGACCGCTTGGAACCTGTCTGTCGTGGGCGGTGCGGCAAGGACTCCTCCCGAGCAATCCGACGCAAGGGGTCGAGCTTCCCCGTCGCGAGACCTCTCTCGAATATCTGTCCCAAGAGGAAGCGCGGCGACTGCTCTGCGAGTCCGAACGAAAGGCACGCAGCACCGATGAGCCAACGACCTTCTGCCGTGCGGTAGCGATTGCTCTGGCGCTCCGACTCGGACTGCGGCGCGGCGAAATCTTTGGTCTGCGCTGGCAGGATCTGGACCTGCCTCACGGACGGATCACGGTGGCGCGCAGCTATCGGCTCGCACCGAAGTCAGGAAAGCCGCGTCACCTACCACTTCCGCAGTCGCTGGTTCCACTGCTCACGGACTGGCAGACGCGCTGTCCCAAAACCACCGAGCGGCTGGTCTGCCCGGTCCGCAACCGGGGCATCTGGGGCATGTCGAGCCGCCGCGCCACCCATGGACTCCCGCAGCTCCTACTCGCTGCCGACTGCCCTGCCCTTATGCGAGGCTGGCACGCACTCCGCCACACCTTCGCGTCGCAGTTTGTCATGCAGGGCGGCAACATCCTGACCTTGCAAAAGCTCCTCGGCCACGCCGACATCGCGATGACACTCATCTACAGTCACCTAGCCCCCGACTTCATCGCCGGTGAGCTAGACCGCCTGAAATATTAACCGTTAGACGGCGACCGGCTGGCCCTGCTTGCTCAAAAAGCTGGCCGAAGACTCCAGGCTGCGCTCGATCTCCGAGGCCGCGAACTTTTCGATCTGGCCGCCGATTCCGAAGATCTTGACCTCGACCTCCCAATCCATGATCCGGCGACAGGCATTCTCTCCCGCTGGAATCACCCGCATCGTGTACGCCATCCGCAGCTTGTCGCGCATCACCGACGGCACCATCACCGCCGCCACTGAATCCGAGCCCTTGGTGTGCGTCACCGACTCTTCGTAGTTGAAGCCGCCACCGACCAGCTTCTTGATAAAACCCGGCATGTTGTCCTGCGGCGTGATCCGATTCTTCATCGTCCACACTGCGCCCGCGACATTGCGATCCAGCGGATCGTACTGTTGGACCTTCATCGCCTCGATGTTGAGGCGCTTCATGAATGCGGGGTCAAAGGTGAGCTCGATCAACCGGCTCGCCGAAATCTCGATGCGATGCTCTTTGCTAAAGCGCATGGAAGAACTCCCTGTGAGTGTCTCAAGTCGCAAAGCGACCGGCGCACGCTAGCAAAGTTTTCGCGACACAGAAACGCGAGAGACGGGGATTTAGCGGCGGGCCTTCTTTTTCTTGGCGGCGGCCTTGCCGGCTGGCTTCTTGTCGCCCGCTTTGGCTTTGCCCTCTTCGTCGTCTTCCTCGCCCGCAGTCGCCTCCGCCGGCGTTTGCTTCGAGGGAGCGGGCTCCGCAGCAGCTTCCGCAGGCTTGGCCTCCACCACTGGCTCGGGCTTCGCTTCCACCACTGGCTCGGGCTTCACTTCCACCACCGGCGGCGGCGGCGCTGGCTCGGGCTCGAACTCGACGCCAGCCCCAATCTCGGCCCCCAGTCCGAGTAGCCAACGCGGCAGCTTGGCCTTTTCCGTCGGCACCACCAACATGCCAGCACCGGCACCTTCGCGGACACGACGCGCTTTACCCTGGAGGGTGTGCTCACCGGCAGTGACCGACAGTGCAGTAGCGACCGGCATCGGACTCTCTAGCTCGATGAACAAGCCGCCGTCCTGCAAGCGAAAGCGCGGCTCCTTAGCGATGGGAAGGGACTGATAAAGGACCTGTATGCTCATAATCCCATAGGGTATCAAAAGCGCATTTGCGCCGGCAACGCAGAGCGAGCAAAATCGCCCAGACCGCGCCGCCGAAGCCGCCCAGCCGCAACACGTTGGTCGACTCCAAGTGAACGAGTTTTGCAGGGCTCGGAGTGCGAGCGGCCTAGACTTATGGGATAAATAACACCTATGTGCGGAATCATCGGATACATCGGACCAAAGCAAGTCACCACGCTGCTGGTCGAGGGGTTGCGGCGCCTGGAGTATCGCGGCTATGACTCGGCAGGCGTTGCGGTCATCGGCGAGCCTGTTTCGACAACAAGCGGGACCGAGCGTGAGCTACAAATCGTACGCTGTCGCGGCAAGCTAAGCGAACTGGAGAGCCAGCTCGCCCTCGGAACACCCCGGGGTCACGTCGGCATTGGTCACACGCGGTGGGCCACCCATGGTCGACCTTCGGACGAAAACGCCCATCCTCATCGCTTCCGCTCGGTGGCGGTCGTTCACAACGGCATCATCGAAAACTATCTGGCGCTCAAACGGTCGCTGACCGAACGTGGCCATACGTTTTCCTCGGAAACCGACACCGAGATCATCGCCCATCTCATCTGGGAGGAGCTGCAGCGCGTTCCCGCCGGACCGGATCGGTTGATGTTGGCGACCCAGCGAGCACTGCGCCTGCTCGAAGGTGCGTACGCGGTGGTGGTGCTTTGCACCGAGACGCCCGATGAGCTGGTCTGCGCCAAGAGCGCTTCGCCGCTGGTGCTGGGACTCGGGGATGGGGAAAACCTGATCGCGTCCGATGTGCCCGCGCTCCTGCCGCACACCCGCCGGGTGATTTTCCTAGAAGAAGGCGATCTGGCTCAGCTAACCCGCAGTCGAGTCCGCATCATCGGGCTGGATGGCCAAGAGCGGATCCGGCCCGAGCGCAAGATCACCTGGTCGCTGTTGGCCGCCGAAAAAGATGGCTACAAGCACTTTATGCTAAAGGAAATCCACGAGCAGCCTCGGGCCGTCACCGATACGCTGCGGGGTCGGCTCCAGCACTCGCCGCCCGATGCGCTGCTCGATGGTCATGACATCGATCCGGCCAAGGTGCGACGACTGTTTATCCTCGCTTGTGGAACCTCGTTTCACGCTTCGCTGGTCGGCAAGTATCTGATTGAGTCGCTGGCGCGCATTCCGGTCGAGGTCGATCTGGC
>CALLYL010000913.1 GCA_937859535.1 uncultured Myxococcales bacterium | reverse complement strand
TCGTTCCATGCTCTGGTCTTGATGCGACCCGCCGCCGCTTCAGCCTGTGTAGCGCGAAGTACCTCTATCGCCCGCTTGGCTGATTCTGGATCTCGCGACATATACATGACCATCTCGTCTGCGCTCATCTCAGACTGCGCTGCCGGGTTATTGGTTTCCCGGTCGGCGGATGACAGAAGGTCCGTCATCCATCCCAACTTGCCGACGATCATGTTGAAGCGAATCACATCGAGGCTGCGGGCCGACATGATGTACTTGATGCCGATCACCGCTTGGGTATTGCCCTGCCTGACCGCACGACCATTGCGTTGTTGGAGTGTTGCTGGCTCCCAAGGCAGGTCCAGGTGATAGACCTGGCAAGTACGAATGTGAAGGTCGATCCCTTCATACGCCGTGGCATTTGCGATCACGACATCGTAGTCAGGTGCTACCGCCTCCTGCTCCAAGGTACCGTCCGCAGCGACGATCGCGGGAGTGCCATTAAACCGCTCCGCGATCGACATCCGGCGAGCCGTGTCCTTGGCTTGATCCGCATTGATGACTGCAATCCGTTCGGGATCGAACCCGGCTTCGGTGAGACACATCACGAGCCAGCGATGGACCGGGACGTTGTCGCAGAAGACCAAATGCCCACAGTCTTGGAGCGACATGATCTCTTGGACGACCCTGTCAATTTTGGGACTGTGAGGATTCTTCACCCGCCCCGCGCTGCCCCAGGTCCAGCCGTCAGAGGCTTTGTCCCCGGTCTTTGCCAGGGCCGCTGCAAGCTGTTCCACGGCGTCCAGACCAAGAGGTGCCGTTTCCTCCTGCCACTCCTCGATCTGCTCCTGAGTCGCGATCCTGCCCTCACGCGCACTGCGATAGGCTGCTTCGATAGCGGCGTCTGATTTGTCAGTTGGCACCCTCCCGCACTTGGTCAGGAGTGCCATTCTGCGGAGTCGCTCTGCCGGAGGCATTCGGGGGTCGCTGAGCGACATGCCCGCAATCACCCCAAAGGCTGTCTCTGGTCCCGTGGGCAGCTCTTCGTGAACAGAGCAGAGTGACATCCGTACGAGATAGCCAAGCGCCTTCCGCCGTGCCGCAAGCTGGGCACCTTCCGACTTCAGCTTTGCGGCGTTCTTGAGTGCATTCTTATACGCGGCAGCGTACATGCCATAGACTTCGTCCTGGGTCCGGGACAGCTCGACCAACACCTGTTTGACATCGCGAGGCGGTAGCTTCAGGCCCACCTCTTCGGCGGTTCGGAACTCGGACACCCGGAAGATCGCATTGCGCAGCTCGTCGAGGTTCCGAAACCCGGCCACAACCTGCACCGTCTTCACGCTCATATCCGGGTTGATGATGTCTCGCGATTCCAAACGGAGATATCGATCGATAAAGTCCTCTGGAGTCGCGATTCCTACTCGCTCCCAGGCGGTGGCATCGACCATTCCCACCAAGGAAAAGTATTCAAGCGGAGAGTTCTTGGCCGGTGTGGCACTGAGAAACATCACCCCGCCGCCTTGTCGTTGACTCCTAACATGGAACGCCCGAACCGCCAGCTCGTAGGCTCGGTTGGCACCGTCTGAGATGGCTCCCAAATACTTGGGCATCCCTCCTTCGATGGGACGCACCGGCCACAGGTTCTTAAAGTTCTGGGCCTCATCCACCATGATGAGGTCAGGATTCACGTTCTCAAACGTCAGTCCTTCATCGACAAACTTCGGATCTTGCTGGTCTTGCTCGGCGATCCATCGGTCATGCGCCATCTTCTCGATGGCCTCGCCGCGTTCAGAGAGCGTCTTCTTTCCAGCAAGCACGGCTGCGACGGCACTCTCTTCACTCACATGCTCGTCTCTGCGGCGAGTCGCAATCTCCAGCTTGGCTTGCTGCCTTGCGTCCTCGGACATACCAACCCACCGCGCCCCAATCTCCTTCTCTGCGGCGCTATCAGACACCGTGCCGAGCGGTCGTTCCTCTGCACCGCGTTTTTCAGCGCGCTGCGCAGTCTCCAGCAGCTCCCGCGACTGGAGCGACAGGTTGCCGCTCAAGACCTCGCTACTCAGTGCAAACAGTCCCCAGGTGGCTTTGGTCACGCGCAGACGCGCAAACATCGAGTACGTAACAATCGCGACATCGTACTCACCGGCTTGGAACCTCCGCCACTTGGCAATCCTCTCTGCGGAGCTGTCTGTCTTGGCCTGAAAGAAGCCGTCCTTTCCTAGCGATCGGTTGGAGCCGATGACCAGGACTCGATAGTCCGGCGTTGCTGTGGCGAAGTCCTTGAACCACTTCCACGCGAGCCCGTTCGGAACGATCACGATCGGACGACGACAGCTTCCGATCTGTCGCAGATAGGCAATCGTTGCGATTCCGGTATAGGTCTTCCCAACCCCGACATCCAAAGCCAGCAGACCCCGGACTCCTGCGATCAACCGACGAGCAGCGGAGTTCTGATGCGACTTCAGAGTGATTCGCTTGCCCCATCGCTCGATCTCCAGCGGGTCTGTCGAATACTCCGGGGGGATATAGCCACCGACAGAGCGGTTGTAGGCGATCTCGACCTTGTTCATGGCCGAGGCGTCGGTAGCGATCCAAGCCCGAAAGCTCTCTTTCGCTTGAGTGAGGTAGCTGATGCGGACTCTGGCCAGCGCTTCGGCGCTAGTCTCCTCGACTCCCTCGTCATTGACCCGATTGATGTACGCGGGCTGAAACAGACTCATATCGTGGTTGAGGTAGCCGAGCAGGATCTTGAGCGCTTCGCTGCTGCTGCCGCCCTTGATGAACTGGTACGGTATCCCCTCGATGGTGATGAAGCCGCCCGTCCGTTCCAAAGCGGGCAGCTCGAACTTCAGCCAGAAGCTCCCCCAGTCACGAACGACCTCTGCCGGAACCGTTCGCGATCTTGGCTCTGGATCGATCTCGACAATCCGCTTCAGGGTCAGCCGCTCTTGCAGTCGCTTGAGCTGACTTGCCGCCACGGGGTCGCCGGTCTTTGAGCGGAGCAGGGCATTGTCGTAGCGGGGCCACAGGAGTCCGGTCAGATAGTCCTGCTCAGGGAGCCACTTGTGTAGACTCTCCTCATCAGCCCACTCAATGAACCACCCCGCTTTGAGCAGCTCGCTTGCGATCTCTGCCTTTGACCGAACAGGATCACTGCGCTCGATCCGCAGTCGCTCGATATCGGAGATCAGCAGAGATCGCGCTTGTCGGTACAGCCAGCTCGCCTGCTCGATCACATCGTCCGATCCGACAAAGGTGGGAATGAAGACGGGTCGATTCGCTAGTGACTCCGACAGGCCGCCGTCCGGTGCGTAGGCCGCTCGGAAGGTCGCGATCTCGGTGTGCTCGCTCCAGGCTTCGGTGTCTCGGATGGGATGATTCCCTGCGCGCACCCAGCTCTGGAGCGACTGGGTGAGTTCCAGCCAGCGTGCGGCAGCCTTCCCGATGTCACTCTGGCGACCGCTGGCCAGCAGATCCAGATAGCTCCCCACTCGCGTACCGAGCGTCACGGCGGCTTGGACAGCGACCGGCAGGCTCTCATGGGCCAGTCGCTTCGCCGCAACTTGACTCGGCGGTAGATCGTGCCGTGTCACCGAACAGACCAGACAGCGTGGACGACTCTCTGCATCGGGTAGGCGGACGAAAGTCCCTGTCACCTCGTAACGGAATGCCTTCTTCTCATCCGTATCCGTCACTTCGACGCCAAGGATGTTGGATGGATGCCGTTCAAAATACTCGCCTGCGACGATGTAGTTGTCTTCCACCAGCGTCGCAGACAGAGATCCGCCTCGGCTCTCAAAGACCACCAGATCGGTGACGATCTTCGCTCCTGGAAAGATCGACGACGGCAACCGATACGCAAGGCGCAGATGGTGATCCGTCAGCAGCTCTTGCCGCAGATTTGTGAAATAGGTCGTACGACTCGTCATCAGGCCGTACGGCACGATCATTGCCAGGACTCCGCCCTCGGCCAGAAGATCGAGATTCCGTCTCAGAAAGTACACATAGGCTTTGTCATCACGGAATCGCTTGTCGGGATCGACCGTGATCTCTGGACCGCGCTGGCCGTAGGGAGGATTCCCGACGATGAGTCCAACCTTGCCGCGCAGCCTGCCTCCAAAGCTGGCCACCCACTCCTCAAAGGACGAGGACACGAGGTTGATGTCCGGTCGGAACCGCTGAAGGATCGCAGCAGAGGGTCGGCTGTACTCGATCGCGGTCCACTTCAGCAGCTCGAAACCAGGGACTGATAGCGCGTTGATGAAGCGTCCGATCCCCGCAGAGGGTTCGAGCGCGAGCACGGTCTTGTTGTGCAGCGGCAAGCCATCCACCCAAGGTCGGAGGAGGCGAGCCACTTCTTGGCAAAGGAGAGTCGGCGTGTAGAACTCGTGAACCAGAGCCTCTTCATTTGGCACCCAGGCTTCGGGCAGACGGTCCTTCGCCTTCTCGATAGAAAGACCTCCCCAACCCGAATACTTCAGCAGAATTGGCCAAGCTGCTCGATTTGGCGGATCGAGCAGCTTGTGAACCGCCGCGATGTTGGACGCCTCCCGCTCGCTCGCTTTGAACTCTTCGCGTATTTGACCGAGCAGCTCCTCAATCTCCGAAGGAGTGGGCGCGTCCTTGGGCTCCGCAGAAGTGACGACCACTTGCTTCGGTTCAGGAATCCCAATGCCCGCCGCATCAAGCAGCCACCGCCGAACCTGCACCGCGTGCCGCGATTCCTTCCTGAGCAATTCCTCATCGGCGAGGCCCGCGCTACTGGCCTTGAGCGCATCGTACTGGAGCTGGATTTTCCATTCGGGCAGAGGGCCATCCTGGGCTTTTGCCCGCTCGATCGCTTCCGCAGCGCCAAACCAACCGAACGCAACATCGAGCAATCCACCCGAACTTGCCTCATCCTCATCCCAGGCTAGCGCCGCAAACCTTGCAAAATCGGTCGGAGGCATCACTCCGCCGATTACGCCAGTGTCCGAGAGCCACATCAGCCATAGCCGACCACTCAGGAACGCTGGCACAGTGCGCTCGATCTTGGAGTGATCAGGGACTGAGATACCCGCTTTGAGTGCCCACTGGTTGGTGACGCTGGCTAGATCGGGCCTGTGTGCAGGAATCCTCGACAGGAGCCACTGAACCGTATCTGCGTCTGCCTTCTCAAGCCAGCTCGATAGATTCACCGCATTGAGCTGGTGCCACCGATTGTTCTGGACAGCATCCAAGCGCTCGGCGGCTTTCGTCATCAGCGGATCGAGTGCCGCGATCACGGCTTGTAGCAGTTGTGGGCCAAACCGTTTAAAGAAGCCCCGATAGTACACAGCGTCGCTCGGAAAAGACACGAGGATACCATCCTGGACGCCTTTCAGTAATTCTCGGGCCTGCGCTTGGATAGCTGCGTTCATGGCGCACTCACGACGCTTTCTTGTTCGCGGCTAGAGCAGCGGCCATCGTTTCCGCAAACATCTTCATGCTGGCAGCGTCTCGTTCGGCCTGAGTTTGCTTCTTGGCTTTCTCAGCCTTAGCAGGCTTCTCAGCCTTAGCAGGCTTCTCGGCTTTTGCAGGTTTCTCAGGCTTAGCAGGCTTCTCAGGCTTAGCAGGTTTCTCGGGCTTGGCAGATTTCTCGGCCTTCGCAGGCTTTTCCTTGCGAGGCTTGATGCCGAGGACAAAATCGAGCGCCTCGGGTGCCGTAGGGAGGGGGGGCAGAGCCCGTACGAACTCC
The DNA here is from genome assembly GCA_937859535.1 of uncultured Myxococcales bacterium. Taxonomy (GTDB): domain Bacteria; phylum Myxococcota_A; class Polyangia; order Palsa-1104; family JAEUJZ01; genus JAEUKA01. Next base: position 1,824 of record CALLYL010000913.1, on the reverse strand, counting down.
ATTTCAGACTGGCTTCGCGTGTTCGCAATCGCTTCATGCAGTTGGCGTAGCTCGCGCATCTCGGCCTCGTACTTTTCCCGAAGCTCCGCCATTTTGCTGGTCGCCCGACTGAGCCCTTCTTGATCTCTGGCAGGGCTGCGCAGTGCGAGCTTGCTCATCTGCTCCTGATACTTGGTCGCTCGATTGGCCACGATAAGGGCTGCCCGTTTGAGCTTTTCGATGGGAATGCTCTCCCGCAACGCTGCCGGGTTTGGGATGACACCCCTTGGCAGATTGGCAGGCCCACGCGCTGCGCCTCTCGGCAGGTTGACGTAGACCGCTGGCGAGGGCTGAATCGTGCGCCCATCACAGGAGCAGGTGGTCGCCGCCACGGTCTTGGCGCTATTGCCATTGCGCCACTGCTCATCCCAGGTCGGCTGCAACATTGTCGTTAGGTCTTCCTCGTTGAACTCGGCCTTGGGAAATGCCTGTCGCAAACTCGCTATCAGCATCCCGTACCAACTGCTCGGAGGAACTTTGCCTTCTCGCGACTTCCACGCCATGTCTAAACCCCCGTTAACCGACGACGTAGCCGTCGGACTTGACCCGCTAGGGCATTGCCCATTGCGATGATCGCCTCGTCCTCAATCGTGTCGATCAGGGCACACGTCTGGTCGAGCAAGAGTCTGCGGTTCCTCTCGCTGACCTGCCAAGTCGTCCCTGTCCGTCTCTCCTCTACCGAGAGTGGACTTCGACAGCCCCCGCAGAGCACCGAAGCGAAGTGTTCGGGCCGTCTACTCAGACGATTTGCTTCGCCACAGACTGTGCAGAGCACCGCCTGCACTTCCTTCGCCCAGGCAGCTCTATCAAGGTCGTACTTTGCTCGTAGTTCTTGCGTGGACACCAATTCCCACGCAGCTTGTAGAGCCTGGAATCGCTTTTTGTCTCCATGCTCGACATCGGGATGAACCCTCCTCGCGGCTTTCCTGTAGGCCAATCGTAGCTGGCTAAAGCTCGCGCTAGGAGCGACTCCAAGTGCTCGGTAGACGTTCATCATGACTTCTTGCCTGGAGCAATCAGGTTTGCCCTTGCGGCCAGCCTGTTGATCAGCTTGATGAGCGATGGAGCATCCCCGCCCCCGGTAGTCTCGGCGACGAAGATCGCCTCCCGAAGCTCCTTCTCCTCATCCGTTTCCGTCTCGGTAGTCAGCGCTGCCACAGGGGCCGGTGCTGTTGGTGCCGCTGGCGCTGCTGGTGCTGCTGGTGCCGCTGGCGTTGCTGGCGCTGCTGCTGTCGCCGGTTCGCTCGGAGTCTTCGCTGCCGGAAGCTGGGGTCGGTTTGGACCCCAAGCCGATCCTATCGTTCCCACCGCGTTGATCAGCGCAATACCGAGCCCCGTTACATCCAACGGCGGCGGCAACGGCGGCGGCGGTGGTGGCGTTGCCGCAATAGTCTGCTTTATTACCTTGCCCAAATGCACAACGAGCTTCGTGGTCTGCCGGATCTGACGGTTACTGTCAGCGACTCGACTCTGCGACTCACTGCGTAACGCCGCTGCCATCGCTACCAAATCACGACGAAGTAGATTGCTGACCTGATGGTTCTCCGCGACCTCTTTCGTATAGCTGTGCGACAGGATCATCTGCGCACGCGCCTGCTCATATCGCAGCTCAACGTCCCGCTCGTGCTCTAGCGCATAATTCTCGGCTCTCTTGATACTGGTCTTGACGAGCACCTTGCCCAACGCTGATTCGCCTTTTGCGTTGTCTCTTAGTGCCTGCAAATTCACTTGATAGACTGGATCGTCACTACTATCAGAGCCCTCGTCGTCTTTGCCGTCGTCCTC
>CALLYL010000912.1 GCA_937859535.1 uncultured Myxococcales bacterium | reverse complement strand
GCAGTCCTGTTCCTGGATTGTGGGGAGCTTAGGCAGCAGGATCGAGGGGGAGGAATCTGGTGGCTTTCACTTTTATCCCCTGGTCATTCTGATCGAGAATCCCTTCGAGCGCGATGACGGTGCCAGGTTCCAGTTGCCCTGATTCGTGTCGGTAGAGACTCGGAAAAACAACGACTTCGAGTGTGCGATCCTGATCTTCTAGGTGGACAAAGGCCATGGGTTGCTGCCTCTTAGTGGTGATGCGTTTGACTCGGGTGATCAATCCCGCGATTCGCACTTCTTTGCCATCTGGGAGGTCAGGAAGCTGAGTTAACGGAACAACTTGGAGACGCTTCAGTTGGTGGTCATGGACCCGTACGGGATGGTGACTGACATAGCATCCGAGAGCTTCTCGCTCGTGGTCCAATTGAATAGATGGAGCCCAGGTTGGTATTTGGGGCAGCACGCGAGTTTCTGACTCCACCGGCAAGAAATGGAGCAGAGTTTGTTGTGTGACGTTCCGGTGAGATCGAGTAGGCTTCGCTGGCGTCTCATCATCTAGAATTGCGGATAGTTGTGCGCGATGGTCACAGAGCGTGTCGAGGGCGCCCGATTTAATCAAGGCATCGAGTACGCGCTTGGTGACAATGCGGCGGTCGACGCGATCGCAGAGATCAAAGAAGGAAGCGAAGGTGCCTCCGGTTGCACGAGTCCGGATCAATTGTGTGGCGAGATGTTCTCCTACGTGCTTGATTGCGGCCAGACCATATAGCATGGCCCCGTCCACGATCGTGAATCCGGTCTCACTCCGGTTGATGTCGGGCGGGAGGAGCCTGACGCCCATTTCACGACATTCACTGGCATAGAGAGCGATTTGCTCATGGTCACCGAAATCACTGGTCATCAACGCAGTCATGTAAGCCAGCGGATTGTGAGCTTTCAGATAAGCCGTCCGATAGGTGAGTAGCGCGTATGCAGCGGCATGGGACTTGTTGAATCCGTAGCCAGCGAACTTGGTGATCATCTGGAAGAGTTGTTCGGCTGCGTCACGCTCCGTGCCGAGTCCGACGGCACCCTTCACAAACTGTGTATGCAGGGCGC
>CALLYL010000911.1 GCA_937859535.1 uncultured Myxococcales bacterium | reverse complement strand
CGGTAACATCGAACAATCATGCACGCTCGTGATCTCCCCCTGCTAGCGGTCTTCTCTGCGGTGATCCCCCACGGCTCATTTACCGCTGCCGCCAACGCGCTGGGTTTGTCGAAGAGCTTGGTCAGCGACAATGTCCGCATGCTGGAGGAACGCTGCGGGGTCCGTCTGATTGAACGCTCAACGCGCAAGCTGCGCCTGACCCAAGTCGGCGAACAAGTGCTGGTGACTGCCACCGCGATCTCCGAAGCGGCCCGCAGCCTGGACGCGATCTTGGAGGAGCACCGCAACGCTCCGGTGGGAACGCTCCGCATCGCCACCACTCATGACTTGGGCTCGATACTGGTAGCACCAGTGGCAGCACGACTTTTGCTCCAGCATCCGCAGATGACCGTCGACATCGTCAGTGATGACCTGTCCCAAAACCTGATCGCGAGCCGCATTGATGTCGCGGTCCGACTCGGCGTGCCGCGAGAATCGGGAAACGTGGTGCGGACGCTCGCGCACATTCCCGAACCGATTGTCGCGACACCCGCGCTGGCGTCGTCTTATGCCACCGCCAGTCGCCCGCGAGAGCTAGCGGGTGCGCCCTGGGCACGCCACTCGCTGGTATCTCGGAGCGATAGCCTGACATTCCTCGGTCCGAAGGGAGAGACCGACACCGTGCCGCTGACGTTACGCGCCCAGAGCAATACCGGCGAAGGAGTGCGCGCTCTGCTGCTGGCAGGAGTCGGAATCGGAGTCCTCCCGGAGTACATGCTGGTCGAGGACTTACGACGCGGGGCGCTGGTTCGACTTTGCCCCGGCTGGATATGGAAACAGGTCACACTGTATGCGGAGTTACCGTCGGCGAAGCGTAAACCGCGCCGCTCTCAACTGTTCCTGCAAGCACTCATTGAAACCATCTGCGCAAAAGGGACAGAGGGCAGTTCCGGAGCGCTCGGCTGGCATCGCTTCACCAAGCCCAAAGACCACGCCTAACCGGCGACCCATTGCCCCAGCGATTGTTTGACCGCATTCATCGCCAGCAGAGCCCCCGATAGCGTAAGCACCGCGATCCATACCTTGCGCGGCCAAGGCAGGAGTGCCAGTGCGATAAACGCCGGAAATACAACGATCAGGAATCTCCCAAGCGAGCCCGGACTGCTCATCGATACACAGAGCGTAACGACAGCCCAAAGAACGAAGGAAAGCGGCAGCCGCCGTCGCATCGTTACGAGCAAGGTGATCGTTCCCAGCGCCAACAGATGACCGAACTGTAGGCGTAGAAACCACGACAACAGAGAGTGCGTCCAGGTGGATTCCGTACCGGGGTGTTTCACAAACGCGCTACCTGCCCAGCCATGCGCAACCTGGCTATAGACAAACTGGAGCGGAGTCCCAAACCGCTTCCACAGGAACAGCATGTAGCCCATGAGACCAAGTGGACAGAGCAGCAGATATAATACGTCTGCGCGCATCCTTCGCAGATCGTATTCGATCGACTCCAGATAGGCGACAAGGAGTCCCAAGGTAACCAACACTCCGACGCTGCGAGTCGCACTGGCACAGGCCGCAGACAAGGCCGCACGAAGCCACTGCCGCTTGTCGGCACAATAGAACGCCAAGACCACCCAGCACAAAAACAGCGGCTCGGTGTGCATCGAGCTAAGATAGAACGAATACGGAAAGAACAGCAGCAGCAGTAGCGTTCTCTCCGCCACGGCGGTACCGAAGCGACGACCGGTCAGTCGAAACAGCAACACACAGGCCCACAAACCGCTCAAGTTCGCGACCAGGAGTCCAGCGATTCCGAAGTGGCCGATGACTCTCCCCAGCACATGGGTCAGCAGCGGAAACAGAGGAAAAAAGGCCGTGTCGCGCTGCCCTTCCCCGTTTGGAAGGTTGTCGTAGCCGGTGCTCGCAATCTGGTGATACCAGCCAGCGTCCCAACGAATCCATCCGTCGAAGATAGGATGTTGCGGATTCGTTACACAGGCCCCCGGCACGAGCAGATGGGGAAACAGCGACAGCGCAAGAAACACCAGCAGAAACAGAGTCAGTCGATTCCCAATCAGCCACAACACGACAGAGGGTCTTACGCTCCGATCGGTGCGGACTGAATGAGAGACGGCAGCGCGTGTAGCAGGTACGGAGTCCATAGGCAGGCCGGATTATCGCCAAGTCGGCGGCGGAAGCGAGTCCTTGATTGCAGAAAGTGCAGATCCGCTGGCCGCGTCTTCAATTCTTGATGCCTTTTGCCAATGGTTGAGGGAGGGGCGTCAGCGATATCCTCAACGTACTGGAACAGCTCCCATCAATCATCACAGAGCGGGAACGGTGCCCTGGTGCACTGACTTCAACGCGAAGTGGTGGAGTTCCTTCCGTCCACAACAAGACCGCACCGGCCGCGTTGATCTTGTCGCCGCTGGGCAGCAGGATTTGGGCATTGTCCGGTGATGACTCGATTCGACAAGGCCGCAGCGATGCAGCAGAGACAACCTGGGCCGGAGCGGTCTGGGTTGACTTGGCAACAATACTGCGAGCGGCACCAGCCGTCACAAGCAATGACAGCGCCGCTGTACCGGCCCACATCCATCGCCACCGCTGACCAATGCGGCGAATCACCACCGCAAACAATTCTCTAGAGGTACGGCGAAAATCCGGCTTCTCTGCTCGATCGAAGCCGATCGACGGATCCTCTGGGAGGATCGGCTCCAGGCTCCCCGGAACGGTGTTGCGCGGCGGCGGAAAGAAATTACGAGGGTCTAGTGTGACCACTGTTTCATCAGCGCAGCGCTCACGCACTTCACGCAGCACGGCCAGCACTTGATCCATATTCGGTCGCTGCGCTCGATCCTTGTGAAGCATGCTTTCAATCAGGTCTGAAAGTTCAACCCCGATGTGAACCGTGATGGAGTTTAAGCGGCGGGGTGTGGCATAGAGCTGCTTCGCCATCATCTCGAGAGGAGACTCCGCCACAAACGGAGTTACGCCAGCCGCACATTCATACAAGATACACCCGAGCGAATAGACGTCGGCCTTTTCATCGACTGTAGCTGGATTCCGAATCTGTTCCGGGGCAGAATAGGTCGGCGTTCCCAGGTAGTCTGCGACCGTCTTCCCTCCGCCCAGCGCGAGCGTCAGTTTGGCGATCCCAAAATCAACAATCTTGGTACGCAAAAGTGAGCTTCGGCCAAGATCGGGAATCAACATGATGTTGTCCGGCTTCAGGTCGCGATGCACAATCAGCCGTGCGTGCGCTGCGCGAAGTGATTCTGCAAGTTGCTGGGCAACATCCAGCATGACCTTCATCGGCATCGTCCGTTTGTGAAGCAGATACTCGGCGAGCGAGTGACCGGCCAGAAGCTCCATGACCAAAAAGGGCGTTCCTTCGGCGAGCTTGTCTGCATCTACAATCTTGATCACACCCGCGTGATTGATCTCATTGACGGCGCGCGCTTCATTGAGGAAGCGTTCGACAAGTTCCGGATTATGAGAGAATTCACCATGAAGAACCTTGATCGCCACTCTCCGCGCAATCTGCAAGTGCTCGGCCTCGTAGACTGTCCCCATGCCTCCCACGCCGAGCACTCGAATCACCCGATAGGAACCAATCCGCTTGCGCTCAATGGACATATTGCACACTCCTCCGCCTCTGTCGAAAGCAAAAACAGGACCAAGGCCGGTCCGACGGTGGGTCTTGCTTGGGAGCCTCTTTACAGCAGCGCTGCCCATGGGCGAGCCGTAGGATCGATGGGCGGGAGCGCGGATTCAGAACGAGGCGTAGACAGAGGGTAAGTGGCGGACCTACTGGGACGGTATGCGATGAAGGGCTGCGAGGATCTCGGCAGGCTCCTTCAGCGTCAACAGGAGATTGGTCTTCTGGGTGCGATCCATTCCGCCCGCGAATCGCCGGTGTACATCCGGAAAATGGTCTAACACGAACCCATCGAAGTCCGCGTCTAGCCGTAGCTGTACCTGAATGCGGGCACGCACCGACGGGCGGTCAGCCGGAGTGTTCCGCAGCTCGCTTGGCAGCGGAGGCCCAGAACTCCCACCTGTGGGCCCAACCCAATCGCTCAGATACATGCGGCGTGCGTCCATCCCAGGCTTCGTCAAGATGATGGGCGTTCGCGAGCCAACCTTGCCTGCCAGATTGATCTGCGTACGTGCCCGATCGAAGGACTGGCGGATGCTGAGACCTTCGCTCAATCCTCGGTACAGTGCTCCTGAAAACACGATCGAGGTGTCATCAAACATCTCTTGCGACATGCCGATCACACAGTCGATCACCTCTGATAAGACCTGGGCAACATCGGCGGACAGACAGGCGTTGAGTACAACCAAGCGCGTCTTCCCTGCCGTCGTCTTAAAGGCAGCGCGGGCCGTTGCTCGATCGAGCTGCCATTCGTGGCCCTCACCGTCATCGAGAATGAGACTGCCATCGGTTCCATGTCCACTGAAGTGGATGATGTGAGGCTGATAGCGAAGAAAGTGATCCAGCAACTGTTCATTGCTGACCTTCCATCGCGGATAGAGCTGGATCTGTTCACCCAGCTTGGTTTCGCTGATCGCAGTGTCGATCTCACTATACTCGCCTTGGAGATCGAGCGGCTTGTCTTTGCGCGGATTTGCCGACAGAAAGAGGATGCGGATCTGATTGTCGTCCATGGGACACTCTGGTGGGAGCGAAGATACCAAATCTGGAGTTCCGTGCATCCTCCCTTTCGCGTGTCAGCCGATCTAATCTTCGATCTCGATCGTCGGCAGGTGCGGCTTGGCTGGCGTGATGCGAGGCCGACTCTTGGGCTGGGCGCTGCGTGTGCTCATGGTGCCAACATCTGTCGCCGGCTTAGAGACAGACGGTGGTGTCTCATTTGGTAGGCCACGTACTGGGCCTTTCTCTGTCAACGCTTCCGGCTCCTCGCGAATACGCGGAATCAACGAGCGGTTTTGGTGGCTCACCACATCTGGCACGGTGTTGTGCTCCTTCCCGACGATCACGGACGACTGCGTAGGATTCCCAATGGCCTGGAGACTGCCAATGGTGGCGGCTGGCAGTCCCACTGCGCCAAGCAGCACCAGAACTGCCTCTAGCTTGCTGCTGCGCGAGCCTCGAACACCAGGAAGGCTCAGCGGCCTCGGTGGGAGCGGCTGGGCGGCGGGCCTTGGCGGCGGACTGCTCTGGGTGGCCTGCATCATCATCCGAACGTAGATCTCACTTGGGTAGGGCTGGGTCGTTGGCTCGTTGACAACCGGCGTCGGAACCGGACTCGAAGTATCTTCGTCCTTTTCCTCTTCATGTTCGCGACGACACTGCTCTGCAAGCTTGCTGCAATCCAGACTCAGTGTCGCTCGCTCGCTCTCCGAGCGGTCACGGCGCACATTGGATGTTGGAGCGATCGAGGGAAACGAACTCATCATGGGTCGGACTCCTTACGCTGTCAGCGTTGACCGGTTCCCATTCCAAGTCCTGTGCCATGGGCTGCACTAGAACGCCATCCGTGCGTAAGTCGCTGAAAAGACAGGGTTAAGTGAAAGTGATCAGTTTCGATGCAAAGCGCGCAGAGGCCGCAAGGACCGGACATGCCCATGGGCGGTGTTGGCGATCTTGGACTCTTTGGCTGGGCAGGATGACTTGGCGGTCGGTATGACCAACGCAGGCAGGAACCCGCACAAGTCAGGAGGGACACTTGGCGGGAAAGGAATGCACCACAGAACGTAGGCGAGGATCGCTAGCCGCCGCGCTTGGGACCGGTGATCTCTCGCGGAGGAGGTGGCTCTTCGTCATCGATCGATTCAGCAACACCCCCGCGCTTGGTTCCCACTATGGGAGTTGGGGTCGGCGGTGGCGGTGGCGGCTCCTCACTGTCTGATTCGCTCGGAGAGTCGTTGCTCTCGCCCTCCTCTCCACGGGTCGAGAAGTTGGGAGGAACGTGATCACGACCGATCGGTTCATCGCGGGTGGGTTCTGGTGTGTAACGCTTTTTGTTCAGCAAAGGAAATCTCCGTGCTCCGTTGATTCATCCTCTATTTCGATGCGACTGGGAATGCACATCGGAACCCGAGGTTCGGTGTCATTTGTTGCGCCACTGCCGTCGAGCGACTTGCTCCCCGTGCCACCTCGCGGCTCATGACGTAGCTCCCCCCTTTGATCGAATAGCCGGTGGTTGGAGAGATGGCGATGGGGGCCACCTCTGCAAAGAATCCTTTGCACCCGCCACAGCGCGGAAATGGATTCATAAACGAATCTCGCACCCACTCCATCACATTGCCACCCAGGTCATACACGCCCTCTGGGGTCAGATCCTGAGCTGCTGTTCCGACTGCCACTGGCTGCGGCGGAAACCCGTTGCATAATCCCCCGGATCCGCGATCAAAGACCACCCCAGCGCAGTCCGGAAGCTTGGCCCCCCAAGGATATTCGCGTCGTTCGCGTCCACGTGCTGCCGCCTCCCACTGAATTTCCGAGGGAAGTGTGCCTCCCCGTTTCTCACAGATCCGCTGCGCAGCCATGTGCGTGACCTGAACCATTGGCAGCGACTCAAATCCGGGTCGAACGCGTAGCTGGCCATCCACCAATTCGAGACCGCTGCCCTTCCCTTGATCGTGCCACAGATCAAACATCAAGGTCCGTTTCCCATCGACTTCAATCAGGCGAATCTGGCGCGGCGGCTTTCCGTTCACCGGTCGAAGGTCGACGGCTTCCTGCATGCTGAGTAGGGTACGCAGAAACAGCTCGTTGGTAACCTCTGTCTTGTCGAGGTAAAAAGCGCCCGCCGATACCAACTGCGGTTGGGCTTCTCGCTGGATCAGCGTAGGGTCGCATTGGTCTCTGGTGTTTCGTTGTTCGCAGTCCTTCTGGGCAGCCGCCAGTTCCTCAGGATAGGAACCCATGAACAGAGAGGTGGGAGGAATCAAAACCGTGCCGTCCGGTGCATTTCTCGCCAGCACCGCAAGCTGCGCCGCGCTGAGCTCATCCATGGGCTTTCGGTATCGCGATAGCAGCTCATAGCTCACGGCACCCGCATTGGGAATCAGCACACTGGCCAGCAAAAAAGCCAGGGTCTGGTCTGGTCCGAAAAATCCTCGTCGACCCGGCAGCTTGATACCCGATTCGAGGTGAGCCACAATCTCATCGGCTTTGGGTCGAAAGTCCGGATGTTTGTCGAGCATCTCGGCCACCAGTTTGGCGAGCTGGGACGGTGCATCCGTCCATAACTTTTTGAGTGATCTGGGTGGCCTGTTGATGTGTGCGTCAATCCATTTGGCGGCGCTATCTTCCGCGACTTGATACGGTGGTTGACCAGTCAACAGCTCAAACAGAATCAACCCCAGCGAATAGATGTCGGTGCTTGCATCGACGGATTTGGCCGACTCGCACTGCTCTGGAGACATATAGCGAACCGTGCCGAGCTGGGACTGACTGAGCGTTCTTTGTTCTTGATGATTGAGGAATTTGGCAATTCCAAAGTCTAATATCTTGATCCGCCAGCCTTCCCGCACGGCCTCGTCTTTCACGACCATCAAGTTACGCAGATTCAGATCACGGTGGACGATGCCCCGGCTGTGAATGTACGCAAGCGCTGACGCGGTCTGCCGTATCAACCCACTGGCCAGTGGGACCGACAGCCTTCCGCCTTGCTGTGAGACGAACTCTCGCAAGGTCGTGCCATCCACAAGCTCCATCATGATGTAGAGCTGGCCATCAGGAAGATCCCCCGCATCAAAGAAGGTTACGAGGTTTGGGTGTCGGGCCTCAGCGAGCGCGCTGGCCTCATCGTGGAATCGCTTGCGACGAATGGCCTCGCTGTCTGGGTCCACATCCGCATCTGGGCGGAGGAACTTCACCGCAATTCGATTTTCGTTTTCGCGATGAACAGCTTCGTAGACGGTTCCCATTCCGCCTTCGCCGATGCGGCGAACCAGTCGGTAGTTCCCAACCATGACGCCTACACGCGGATCCTGCGCAAGATGAGCAGTAGCGTCTGTCATTTCGGCGGACTTCGACGATACTTCCATAGGGTCTTTCTATAGCACGCACAGAGCGCGGGGAAGTGTCTTCATGTTCACTTGAATCACCGGCTCCGCGGCAGCGAACGGCGATTGAGCGCTCCTTCCGATGTGCTGCTCACCCCCTTCGAGAATACATCCCTTGTCGTCGAGACCAGCAATTTGCACCTCGACCTGGCGTGCGCCCTCAAGAAGCCCAGCGGGAACTGCCATCGGAAGGGCACCGATGAGCGGGTCACTTGTACCAAACTCCATCAGCACCGGTTCGTTATCGGGAAAACGAACGCTCACTTCGTACTTTCTAATCTTAGGGTTGGGAGCATGTTCGCCAAGCCGCACATGAAGCATGGGACGACCCGCCAAAAGCCATCGCCATCGCTCGATTGGTTCGGCGGTACGCGATGGCCCACCCACCCACGAGATGAACACCACCCAAAACACAATCATCGCTCCAATCAATCGCGGTGTTGGCAAGCTGGGTAGACTTGGGGTTGGCACTGGCATCGGCATGGATCCTTCTTTGACTCGTTGCGCTGCACGCCTTATGCCAATGTTTAGCAAGGGTTCTTCGTCGCTGACCGCGAATCGGTGGTGGGCGAGTGTCGAACGCGCCCATGGGCACCCATGGGCAGCAGACAGGCCGAAGTGCCCACTTGTTTCGGCCTTAGCACGTTGGCGATACTGGCTTTATGAAGGACACAGAGACCAAAACGCTGCCCAAAAGCGGACAGCAAAAGAGTTCGCGACGTGGTGCTCCGCAGCTTCGCATCCTCTACTCGCCTTCGTATCGGGGACGCACGATCTTCTCGTTGCTTAAGGGGACAACAGAGATCGGTCGTGCGGAGGGGGACCAAATGATCTCGATCCCACACGACAGTGGGCTATCGAAATCGCACGCCAGCATCAAGGTAAGCGAAACAGATGGGATCGTTTTCCTGCGGGATCACAGCAAGAACGGTACGACTGTCCGTGAAACCCATCTTCACAAAAATGAGCACCCTCACCGGGTGGAAGACGGCGATGTGATCCGAATCGGAGACACGCTGGCGATGGTGCGTTACGAACCAGTCAAACCCGATGATGCCGACATCAAGAGTCTTGTGGGCATTTCCCTTGTAATGAAGGATCTTCGGGCGAAAATTGTTCGCGCTGCGTCACAAGATTCCGTCAGCATCCTGCTACTCGGCGAAACAGGAACAGGCAAGGAAGTGGTAGCACGTGCGATCCATGCACTGAGCAAGCGGAAAGACGGACCGTTTGTGGCCGTAAACTGTGCCGCTGTGCCTGAAACGCTCGCCGAGTCTGAGTTTTTCGGAAACACCAAGTCCGCCTTTACCGGTGCTGCTGCGCGCAAGGGATGCTTCCGGGCCGCCGATGCTGGATCCCTCTTTTTGGATGAGATCGGCGACATGGCCGTGAGCCTCCAGCCCAGACTGTTTCGCGTGCTATCTGAGCGAGAAGTGACACCGCTCGGCTCCGATTCTCCGGTCGCTTGCGATTTTCGCTTGATCGCTGCGACGAACCAGGCGCTCTGGAATGACAGCCCAAACGGTACGTTTCGGAAGGAACTGTTTGGTCGCATCGCGCAGTTTCAAATCCACATTCCTCCGCTACGGGACCGCCGAGAAGACATCGTTCCTCTGCTACTCCATTTCTATCCAGAGGCTGCGAATCTTCTGGATGCGGACTTCGTGCATGTGCTGTTGCGGCATGACTGGCCGCTCAACGTCCGACAGCTATTCAACGTCTCGCAGCAACTTCGGATCGATCGGTCCACGGCCAACGTCATTCAGCTCCTCAAGCAGCTAGAGACTGACATGGACTTTGACGCAGAGGAGGAGGCGATGATGCGCGATGTGGCAAAGTCGAAGTCCTCTTCCTCCGAACGGCCCGCCAGCAGTGAGTCGCGTCCGCATGTCGTCCCATCGAAGGAACAGCTTCACAACCACATGACTACGCACCAGGGGAACATCTCGCGGGTCGCGCAGATCCTGGGCTGCGATCGCCGCTCGGTTCGACGCTACCTGGCGCTACACAAACTCTCCGCAGATTCCTACCGTCATCTGCCGGGCCCGAACTCTGCGGCCAGTTCTCCCTAGTATTATCGTCATCGGTTGCAGACTCCCATCAAAGGTCCGCACCGCGCATTTACTCTGCCGGACATGGATAGGGGTACAGACCAGCAGCGTACTGCCCAGGACCACCGGCCGGACGCACAATCAGCTTGTGTTCGCCGCTAAAGCGGGCACGTATTGCGGTCCATGGCGCTTGTTGCCCAATGATGGTGATTTGACGTTCGGCAAACGGGCTCCACAGCGAAGTGGTCAAAGAGCGCATCGATGACTCACCAATCGCGACGACCAGGTAGCATTCTCCCGCTCGCAGACGTACAGAGGAAGCGTGTCCTTCTGCTTCCTGGGCGAAGCCCGTCATTGGCGTTCCCACCGCGTCACCGGATCCACCATGACCCATCGCGTGCTGCTGGAGCTGTCTGCTCAGCACGGAATCTTGCAGACTGTCAGCAGGTGGCGGAGGTGGTGAAGGTGGTGAAGCTGTCGCGACATTTGGTGCGGCTGTGGATGACTGTGGGTCCGCTGTTTTGACGAAGCGTCGCAGATGCAGCTTTGAGCGTCCCCGGGCTGCGCTCACCTTTTTGTAAGCACTACCGGTTGGGAACGAAGTCAGCCTGCGGTGCGGCTTCGCATCGAGCGAGCCAGTACAGAACGATACCCCCATCAGCACAGCCCAAAACGCGCCCGCACGGTGCATTCCTGACGCGTCAAACAGATGAAAGCGGCGAAACATGTAGATCCCCCCATTGCACATAGAAGCGAACCACCCAAGAGACCACTCGGTCACCTGAGCCTCTGTTCGCCTTTTAGAGAGGGGTCATTGCAAGTGCTGCGCCAGATTCCAGAAACCGACCAAGTGCTTGAAAAGACAGCGGATCGCAGATCGGATTCATGAGCCGGAATCGGGAAGGAATCGGCCTCTGCACCGGGCTGCCCATGGGCTTCATCGTGCCAATTGTCGAAAAGGGAGTCCGCCTGGGAGGAACTGCGAATCGTAGAGAGCTTGCGAAACAGATAGGGAGGTTGACAAACAGATAGGGAAGTTGACAAACAGATCAGTGACCGAAGTGAGAGAGGATCCAGCCCGCTGCCGCAGAGAAGGGAATCCCCGCGCAGATAACGCCCCAGGCGATGCGCTGGTAGTCACTGGAGCGGCGAAGCACGTCCTGTAGCTGAACGAGCTGGTTCCTTGTCTCGCGCTCTCTGGTCAAGACCGGGTCCGACAGGATATCGGCGAGCAGTTGATTATAGATCCGCCGTGCTTCTTGAAGGAGTCGTTTGGAGGGTTCGGGCCCGCGCTCGATCCGGCTGCTCACAAAAGAATCGTCGAGCCCACGCACCATGGTCCGCAGAATGAGGATCAAGAGCTCATCGCGGTAGAATGGTTCGGGCATTCTGTCGCGACAAATCTTGTAAAGAGGTTGACTCACCAGCAACGATTGCGCATCGAGTCGCTGGGGGGTGTACTGAAGCGATCCAGCGAGGTGGCCGATTTTCTCGACCTCGGTATGTTCGCCGGTCAGGATGAAATAGAAAATCGCGCCGAGCGCATAGATGTCGTGCGCTTCCCCAAGTGGCCGGGTCAGATCATACTGACGGGTATGTGCGTGCGGTGGTGGGCTGTCTTCGAACTTGGCCCAGAACTGTCCGCTGCCCACAGGTTCTTCCATGATTTCCTGCACCATCACATAGTAGTGATGATGGGGATCGCGTTCGTCGGCAAGGATATCTCCCTTCATCATTGCCAGCTCGCCGGCTTTCGACGGAATTAGGTTATCCGGAACGCGGAATCGCGATCCATTGGGCTCAAATTCGATCCGCTGGTTGAGCTTGATCTTGCGATTGCGCGACTCGCTGGACAGATACGGAAGCTTCTCATTCGCCGCAAACAGAAACGATGCCGGTTCCTCGTACCAGTTGCGCGAAAGTTGATGTTGATCTGCCAAGCCAAAATCGATCACCTTGGTCGTAAACGACGTCTGGGTGGCATAGTTGTTCAGGGAATCCATCAGCGGCTCATGATGGGCCTCCTCTCCGACCTTATGTTCGTCGATTTCTGCGGTACGTGAGGACACCATGATGTTGTCAGGAGCGAGGTCTTTGTGAACAATTCCCTTCTCACCGTGCAGCCAGGCAATTGCTTCCGAGAGCTGACAGATCACCCGTATCTTTTCAAGAAGTACCACGCGGTGCAGTAGGTCGAGTTGTGGATTGCTGGCCTTTGGATCAGAACGAGAGTCGCCAGGCGTAATCGAGACCGCCGGCTGGAACGATGACATCCTGGGGTCGACCAGACCGTGCCGTTCACACAACCGAGCAAAGACCCGCTTGCGCTGGCTGTGAAACTGGGTGAGCTTGGTGTTGAGCAGTTCCATCACCACGGCTTCACGATCTACGAAGTTGACCAGTGTTCCGTGTTGCGCATGCGGACCCTTGGCGCAGCAGGTCTTCGATGGAGCGCGCAGCAGTTCGGTGTAGCGTGTAGCAATGTGCTCCGCAGACAGCGTAAAGCTACAACGCTCACTTTCACATTTGAGCGCAGGATAGGCGTGATTGCGAAGCTGATGTCGAATCAACTTGCCGTTTCCGCACGACGGGCACAGTGGATGGTAGAGTTTTCCACAGCCGCCACACATCACGCTCGGTCCGAGCCGAATGATATCGACGGTAGAGATCACGCTCTCATTGCCCGTGGCACTTAAATCCTTCAGCAGCTTGATTTCCTGAAGGGAGAGTTCCTCTGCTCGCAAGTCGACATGCTCGTGCAGAATCTTGATGGCAACGCGACGCACGTTGCGATCCGAACTGCGCTGCCAGGCACCAAAGACCTTGGCAAAACGTCCCTGTCCAAGGAGATTCGGCACAATGTATCCCTGGTGGGGATCCTGCGCCTGTTCCAATTCGTAGGTAATGTTGGACTCGAAGCGGATCGCCAGATTGGCATTCATCACGGGCAGAGCTTTTACGTTGTCCATGTCACTCTCTTGGCTCACTCTGTTGGGAGTTCACTGGGCCACCCTGCGTTCATTTGTTGATGCTGATCGAAACCAGGTGTGTGACTCCGCTACGGGTATCCCGGGTGTGGAGCACAAGATGTTCTGCCTCTTTGTGCTCCGGTTGGCGGACCAAGTGAAGCGATGGTCCGTCGCTGAGTTGAAGTTCTTGGTTGGGTAGCCGCTGGTAGTCAATGCTCTGTAGCCAGCTCTGCTTGCGGTTTCCTATCTCGAAGCGACCACGGTCACCGGACAGGAACACGCGTGAGCGACCGATGTGATCGTCACCCTCATATAGTCGGACGCGCTGACCGTGAGAATCGACAGACTCACGGATATCAACGGCCACACCAGACTCAAAAATCGAAACGTCGATTCCGACCGGAAGCAGTCCTGGTACGGCGCTCAGTGGGATTGTCACTGGAGATCGACAATCTCGACGGCTAAGCACCATTCCATATAGTGTGATCCCGCTCTTGTCTCCGACCGTGACAGTCTGCCCTTGGCGCGGAACTTCGATGGGAACGGCACCTGCATCCGCACTCTGTTCACGCGTCAGTCGACGCAAAAGCTCCACTGCACTTGGTCGCCAGTTGGGATTCGGTGATAGTGCGGCGGCGAGCGCTTCCCCAACGAGAGCAGGAATCACCATCACACCATCGGTTGTGACCATCGGAAGTCCACGCGCAAGCGCCTTTACTGCCTGTTGAATGTCCCCACCGTAGAGTTCATAGAGGATCGCCGCAGCGGAATAGACGTCACCAGCCTGACTGGGCGGCATTGCCGCGACGCGCTCCGGCGGTGTGTATTTGTCTTGTTGAGCCGGAACAAGACAAACATCCTCTGGCTGCCCGCCACCGCAGAGCCATGAGGGGTGGATTCCGAGCAGCGCCACGGTCAGTCGATCGCAGCCGGCTGGACGGACCGCAGAGTCAAAGTAGGGAAGCGCAATTCTCGATGGAGATAGCTGTCCATGCACAAATCCGGGCCACT
This sequence comes from uncultured Myxococcales bacterium, assembly GCA_937859535.1. GTDB lineage: Bacteria > Myxococcota_A > Polyangia > Palsa-1104 > JAEUJZ01 > JAEUKA01. Next base: position 19,023 of record CALLYL010000911.1, on the reverse strand, counting down.
GCTGATTCAGCGCCACCAGAGCACCACACAGCCGTTGAGCCAGCAGCCTACGCTCTTCCTCACGGAGATACTTACCCGACTTCAGGCTCTGTAGTGTATGACTGTAGTAGGGCGTTGCCGTGAACCAGGGGCCGCCGGACCATGCCTGTCCATAACCGATGAGAGCCCCCAGTGCACCGCCGCTTCCCTTGCTCAAGACTTGCCACTTGGCCGCGAAGCTTGCGAGCCGTCTTTCGATGGCGGGAGGGGGGGCGGCGAGCGCCCGTTCCGTTCCGAATAGACGAAGCGCGTGGCGCTGAGGAACAGACGAGCTTTCCCGAGAAACAATCGGCTGCGCCAGCAGTGTTCGGGTGACCAGTCCTTCGCCCGGAACTGCACTGTGCTCCGAAAGCAGACTCTCGACTTGATACTCCTGACCTGCGACCACCAACTGACAAGGAGGCTCGATGCTCGGCGGGGCCAGCAGTGATACCTTGGCTCTCCCACCCTTCACCATCGGCGACTCAACAGACGGAATCGGAAAAATATCTGGCCAGCCCAAAAGCGGTTGCGGGGGTGCCGCACGCAGCGAGACTCCACTTTGGGTAAGCATCTCAGAAATCGCACGGTGCGTGAGATAGCGACCTCCCTGATTCATGACAAACTTCTCGAGCAGTGTCGCCAACTCTGCTGCGGTCTGGATGCGCTGCGCGGGGTCTTTCGCAAGTCCCCGGGCAAGCACTTCTGCAAGCTCCGAGGGAAGACCTTTGATCGAGGGAACGGGATCGTGCAGAACCGAAAACATCGTTGCGGCATCGTTGTTACGAAGAAACAGTGGCTGCATCGCGCAGAGCTCGTACAGAACGATGGCCGCAGAGAACAAATCGGAAGGGCGCGAGATCTCAGTGGTGGCTTGTATCTGTTCCGGTGAGGCGTACGCTGGTTTACCCACAAACTGACCGGCTTCGTTGAGGTGCTGTCTGCCTACCGCACGTGCAACACCGAAGTCGATGAGCTTCACGTCTCCCTCTGGGGACACCACCAAGTTGGAAGGCGTAAAGTCTCGATGCACGATCGACAGAGGGCGTCCGCTTGCATCTTGCGCTTCATGTGCAGCATGAAGCCCCCAGCACGCTTGCGCGATCAGAGCCGCCGCTAGCTCGAACGGAAGCCTAAGTTCGTGCTTACGGAGTGACTCAACAATGTGAGCAAGATTGACGCCTCGTAGATATTCCATCGCGATGTAATGAACGCCGCCGATGACCCCAACATCATGAATCCCGACGACGTTGGGATGACTAATCTGCGAAACAATCCGAGCTTCTTCAATCAGCATCTCTCCTGCTGACTTCTTGTCAAATGAGTACAGCAGATTGGGATGGATCAACTTGAGAACCACCAGGCGATTGAGATCGGAGGACTCTGTCGCAACAAAGACAGTCGCCATTCCGCCATTCCCAAGCTGACCGATCACTCGATACGAGCCGAACGGAATGGTATTGCTGACCTGGATGCGAATTGTGGGTCCACCCGCGCCAAGGGTGATCCGATAAGGCGTCGCAGAGGGAATGAGTCGCAGTGAGCGAATCTGCTCCCGACTGGGAAGGCCCCAGGTTCCGTTGGTGCTCCCGACATCGGTGACCACACACTCGTTGCGGGCAATCTTGATTCCCAGATGTCGCTGGGATACGAATCCATCTTGTTCGGGAAACCGGATGTCTGCATCGCGATGCCGACCCAGCAAAACATCGCGAGGTCCGCAGAAAGTCCGCGCCATCCCCTCGAGTGCGCCGGTTTCAACATGAATCACAACCTGAAGGCCAAGAATTGGTGCGGCCGTTGTCCCCATGAATATCCCCCAAGCAAGTTGCAGTCCAAGCGCTGGTCTCGACGCTGCGCAAGGTGTCTGCTTGAGCAGTGCCCATGGGCGTGCTCATCCATCCGCGCACACAATGAACACCACGGTTTCTATTTCAGTGAGACTCGCGCTGTCGATCGCGGTGAGCCATAGACCGCAGAGCTTCAAGCCGGTCAATCGCATGAAGAAGCTCTTCGCGGCGTCCGTGCAGTGGGCCCAGGAATGCCTGCCGAACCGTCAGGTCCGAGTCCAGTAGCAACGTAATTGGCATCGCGCTGATACCCAAGCTACGCCGTAACTCGGTCGGATTGATCTGATAGTGCGGGACCGCAGGAAGTGCCTGTTGATTGTTTTGCAGGAAGTTCGTCAGCACCTGTCGGTCCTGGGTCTCTGTGACAAAGAGAATTTGCAGACGTCGATCATCACGTAGTCCATTGAGCAGAGGCGTCAGCGTCTTCAGCTCATCGAGGCATGGCTTGCACTCCACCGCCCACAGGTGCAGAAGTACAATCTGCCCGGGACGGATCTCGAAGGACTGCTCTCTCCACGACTGATCATGGGGATCGAATCTCGACAACTTCCGAATCGGCAGTGGACGATTCAGAACCGTCCTCTCCGTCTTGAGATTTTCCAGTGTCACTCCGACATCGAGACACGGAGCCAGCAGAGACATAGACAGAATGAAGTTAAGTGTCGCAGTCCACACGGAACACCCAGACGCTTCGATAGAGCGTCTCGTTAGAGTTTTTGGGCGCATCTTTGGGGTCAATGCGCTCGGTGCGATTCACAAACGGAAATACCCACTTGAGAATTTTCTCTTGAGGCACCGGGGGCGAGACATAGTTTTCAACGTTGTCCTCGTTGATGAACTTCATCGTCGTGATCTCAGCCGCGACCTTTTTGAGTCGAGCAACACCGTTGTTCATATCGCCGTTTTCTTGTGGATCAGGACTCGCCACGATCAAGAAGTGTGTCTGTTCAAACCACGGCGGCTTGAGCAGATGTCGTAGTTCCTTGCGCTGAAGATCAGACAGCGTTTCCTGATCGGTGCGCAGAAAGATCACCGCATGCGGCTGCGTCTTGGTCAGTGTCAGGAAGTGCCCCCGGCTGCTTGGATCGACGCTGAGTAACGCAAGGCTCACCGACTCTCCGATGCAGATCCCCTCTTTTTGGCAGACTTTTTTGACCTTGCGAATGAGCTCCCCAATCACGGATGGACAAAACGCTCGCAAGACGATCGAGCGAATGTTGGTACTGCTGTCTTCGGCCCTTTTTTCCACCGCATCAAGGCGTCTTTCCAGCCTTCTTACATCGTTCTGAATCGCCAGATACTCGTCGAGTGAGACACAGCCGCTAAGACTAGGCAGCGCGAGCACAGCATAGGCCGCAGCTCGCCAAGCAGACCTCCGAACGCTGCGTTTTGATGCAGCCTTTAGGTGGGCAAACAGACTACTCACAGACATAGCTCACTCCTTTTTTGGGGATGCTTCCGAACAGCTCCACCGTACGGACGCACTCAAAGAAAGACTTGTGACTTTCCAAGAAGGCGTTCGGAAACTCTTGGGGCACCAGCTCCTTGAGCAACTGTTTGAGAACCACGCAATAGCGACTTGACGGCGATGATGGGAGCTTTTCACAGCAGCGCCGGATCGCCTCGAGATCCTTTTTTTCAATTCCTGACGTGCCGCGCAGGGCGCAGTGCAGTTTGGGTCTGTTCGGATGTGGTTCGGGACGTGGCTCTTCTTTGTGACCATGCGGTCTACGAGATTCGAGATTCCCCACGGCAGATCCATCGAGACCAGAATCCGCGATCCGTTCGATGAGGGGCGCAGGCAGATCGAGCACGCTCGGGGACGCACCCAAATCGACAAGGTCGGATGCAGCGGCAAAATCAGTGATGACTCCGGAATGCGATTCACTGTCGGGAAGCCAAGCCTTTACGCCCAGGCTGAGGCCAACAATGAGTGCCAACGAGGCCATCACATAGGGCACGCGTGACCGAATCGTAGGTCGTGGACCAGGGGTCCGATGGATGTTTGGATTGGGGGGTCTAAGCTGTCCCGATTCACTTGGCGGAGGACTGATTCCATCCCGAACCGCAGGAAGCACACGATGCCCGCCCGAGCTTGCCGGCAGTGGCGATGGTGTGGGTGCCGCAGAACCGGCATTTGATTCCGGTGGGGCGAAGACTGCATCCAATCTTGCGATGAGCTCACAAATTTTTGCAGGACGTCTTTCCGGACTCTCTTCGAGCGCAGAGAACAGCGCACTACGCACGGCTTCAGTCTTGGGCTGATCTTCTCCGGTCAGAAAGTGATGGCCAGGATCTGCGCTCAAGTTGCCACGCCGTTCCGCGACTGTCTGCGCGGGAAACGCACGCTGGCGAAACAGCATTTCGTACACCACACAGCCAAACGCGAAAATATCCGATCGGGCCGTCGGTCGCGGTGTCGCGGAACGCACAAGCTCGGGAGATAGGTACGATGGTGTTCCGATGAGGCCGTCTGCAAGAGGTCGCGCAAGACCCGCATCGATGACGGTGACCTGGTACGCCTCTCCAACCTTGGCAAGCAGCACGTGACCCGGCTTCAAATCAGTATGACGAAGTCCCTGCTGATGCAGAAAATGGAGCGCCTTTGCAATCTGCTGCCAGACCTGCTGCGCCTCCGACAACGACATCCGTCCACGCTCTTCGAGGATCGTCGCCAGACTCTGTCCTTCAACGCGCTGCTCGATGATCCACAGGTCTTGCTCACCGATGTGGACTTCGATTCGCTCACATAGGTTGGGATGTATTAGCTCGCTCCGGCGCTCGCGCAGCAGCGTGAGCTGCTCACGAATCTGCGGATCATGAACAAATGCAGACTTGATCTGCTTGAGCACCAAGGGACGAGTGATCGGTGCGCATTGATACTCCAGCAATTCATACACGCAAGACAGCGACCCTTCGGCAAGCAATGCCCCCACGCGCCGGTTGACAGCGTTTCCAACAGCAGGGAGCGACGCTTTTCCAGGGCTAGGAAGGGGGGGCGGCTTCACAACAAACCTCCTCGCGAAGACAGCGCGTAGTTGTTCTCTACGGGGTCATCGGGATCAGGCGTAGGTTCTTCAGCTCCAGGGTCGCTGGGGCAGGTGCAGGATTGTCCAGTGATGCGGAACAGGCGCTCGTGAGGGTTACTCGAATGAAGCTCTTGTCTAGGTTTACACCTGGCAAAGTCTCTCGCCCCAAGATAGGAATCGTGACCACACTCGGTGGCGCTGGGATGGCCTTGGTCTGTTGCTGTTGAGCCCAACTCAGCGAGGCACTTCCGCTCGCAATGGTGCTCGAAAAACTACCGATGAGCTGCTGATTGGCCCCATATACAGAAACCACTACGGCATCAAACCGGAAGCCCGTTGCCCAGGACGCCGGTTTCCAAGTCGGTTCAAAGCTCAACAGCCAGGCCGTTGCTCCTTTGAGCGCCGCTGGCAAGGGTGCCCACTGTGTAATACACGAAGCACTGGATTCAGTGCTAGCGCCTTGCGTCGTTGGAGTACTGCACACAGCTTTGCCTGTGAGGTTCCCAGTGAGCGACTTGGTCGCATCTATCCACTTCCATGCAACGTCAGCTTGATCGCAATTGGTCCCGCCGACACTCTTAAACTCAGACAAGGGGATCTCTTGGGCCTTGGCCAGATCCGTGGGCATCGCCAGATCCTCAGCACCTTCCATTTCTGGGAAGGGTTCAAGACAGCCCGAGACACCCAACAGACTGGTAAAAAGGAGACTGACAGAGAGGTTGGTTTTCATGGTTCCTACTCCGGATTACGGAAGCTTCAGAGTGAGGGTCAGGCCGATGAGAGCCGCTGCGGTGATGGGATAGAAGGCTCCCATCACTGCCTTGCCGTTGTAATGGCCACTGAAATCAGAGGAGACTTTCCCATGTGCCCAGGTTGCGGTGACGGCGACAGAGAATGCACCTCCGGCTACGACTCCCAGAACACCAGCGAGCGCCCGACGCCAGGTGGGAAGGGGGAGGAAGCCTTCCTTTCCCAACGCGACAGGACAGCTTGCACAGACCGGACACGCGGGACAGAGCCCACCATTTGACGGTGAAGCAACCAGTGCAGTAGCAGCAGGAATCGCTCTTGTCGTTGGTGTCGGTGCGGGCAGAGACACCGCTTTGTCGAGCAGCGATGTAGCCAGACTTGCAGCCTGATCGACAATCGCCTTTTCATGACAGTCTTCGCAGCCCACTTCTTCGGCGATCACTTCCTTGCGGGCCGTGGAATAGATGGCAATGCGCGCAAGGCGAGCATGCTCGGAGCTGGTGACTCTTCCACTGATGAAGTAGTCCGCCGTTTCGCGGGACGCGATCGGTTCAAAGCAGCGCGACTCATCGCAGCCGACATACTCGCTGCCGATGGGATAGCGCGGCGTCACGATCACGGTATCGCCCAAACGCTTGAGTCTCATCACAATGGCTTGTTCGACGCGGTCGCTTGCAACACCATTGCTCTGCACGCCCGTCAAAAGAACCGTGGTTCGTGCGAAGCCAGACTGCTCGGTAAGGCCCAGCAACAGAAGCGAAACAAAGAAAGTTCGTTTGGTAGGCAAGGCATGCTCCTTTGTCGGGGAATTCCTGTTCAACCAGCACCAGAAGCAACCGATGTGCCAGTTGGAGCTAGGCGACGAAAAACCAGTGCGTCGGATCGCCCTGGGTGGGTTCACCTCGACGGCAAGACTGATTCGATGGGCCTGCCTACCGATGGTTGAGAGACAACCCCACACAGGTGGTGCTAGCTGCCGTGCCCATGGGCACCCATGGCGCGCCTGCCTTTCAATTGAAAATGAAAAGGAAGGCAGCTTTTGGGTGCAGCACTTGCAGAACGGCGCGAACAACTGTCGGTAAAGGAAGGGAAGCGGCTGACGCCCATGGGCCTAGACCCGTTTGCCCATGGGCCATCCTTGCCGGCCCATGAGCACGGCGATCGACGGAGATTCAGAGAACTGGCCCCACCACTTGCCGTGATCCCGAAGGAAGAAACAAGGAAGCTCGCAGCGCCCCCTAAGTTGGCACAACGATTGCAAAACCGATTGGGTCAGGAGGTGCTCCAATGCACAATCAGACCCAGAACAGCCCGTCCCTTCCGTCCCGCAACCTGAGCCGAGCGATTCCGGAACCGCCCCCGAGCCCCGTGCAGCGTGGTGGCGACAAGACGGGCCGCACCCTGCTCCACTCAGGTGGTGATGAGGCTCCGCCCAGCGGTGTTGTTCGTGGCGGAGACACAGAGGAAGCGCCACCAAGTGGCGTGGTCCGTGGCTAGCTTCCTGTCCAAGCAATCACCAAAGCGCAGCGAGGGTGGACGAACTGGGTTCATCCATCGCTGACGCAACGGAAGCCGAGCTTGGTTGCGGCAGCGGAATTCTCTCGCTTGGTTCGCGCCGCACTCCGGCAACATACGGCTGGTTCTAGGGCGCGGTCACAGCCCCGGACGACGCTGGCGTCTTCTGTTTTGCGTTGATCGGGCGGCTTGCCTACAACCGGATTTGTGCACCGATGGCAATCCGGATAGAGGGCTTTGTACTCATCCCAAACCCATTCCTGAATGTCGGCCGGAAGATCAATCCGCCCCGGTAGCTTGGCTCGTCCTTCTGGGGTCTCAAGCAGCTTGGCGACGTACTCCCACTCCACTTCGGTAATGAGACGCTTGCCGTTCGACCGGCAATACTGCTCAGCGCCAAACCAGGTCGCCTGTTCGACCGGCTGCTCCTCGGTGCGCTGGAGAGCGGAGAACTCCCATTTTTCAGCATTGTAAACAATCGTTGCCCGTACACTGTGGAGGTCGTACAGGATCTGACCCTCCAGTTCGACAAAGCGCGGCTTGCCACTCTGACTATCTGGGCGAATCTGTAGTCGCGATCGAACGCTGTGAAGGAATCGCACAAAGTCTGCGGTATTCGCGATGGAGCGATCCATTTGGAAGGCTCTGATGTGAACCGCGCGCTGGGGCTGTTCGTTCTCAAACATGTCTGGGCGACACCATTTTGGAGCGTCCTTCATTTCGATCCGGCAGCGGCTATAAGCGTCCTGCACTTGCTCCGGAGTGCTCCCCATCAGCATGTCGCCCTCTGGGATACGGACGGTGGTCGCCGACACAACGGGCGGCTTCGCTGAATGGACGACCGCCTCCGGGATGGCCACGGAGGTCGCAGGCTCAACGGGCCGCTTCAGTGATCGAACTACCGCCACGCCAATCCCAACGGACACGACGCATCCAAGGAGGACGGCGATCACCGTGCGCGTCGTGCGGGAAAGCGGAAAGAGACGCGATGGACTGACGGTGCGAATCGCGCTACGTGAACCAGTCAGCGACAGTTGCGACAACTCCTGCTCAAGCTGGGTCATGGTCGGTCGGTCGGTCGCCACCTTGGCAAGCATGCGCCGCACCAGATCGCTCAGCGGTCTTGGCACTTCGTGTTGCACCGTGCGCAGATTGGGTGCCTCTTCCCGCAAGATTTGATCTTTGAGGACCGAGCCATTGCCAGTGAACGCGGGCCGACCGGCAATCATTTCAAACAGGACCAGACCGAGCGCAAAGACATCGGTAGAGCCATCCACCTTTTCACCGCGCAACTGCTCCGGTGACATGTAGCGCATGGTGCCGATGATCTTGCCGACCTCGGTCAGCGCTTCACCACTCGCTTCGATGGTCCGAGCGATGCCAAAATCGACAATTTTGACACGCTCCCCCGCCCACGCCGCAGAGTCGGGAACGATCATCAGGTTGCTGGGTTTGAGATCGCGATGAACCACGCCCCGCGTATGCGCGCTGGCCAACGCGCAAGCGACCTGATAACCGAGGTGTACTGCGGCATCGATGGGAAGTCGATGACCCGGACTTTGAGCCAGCCGCTCGGCCAGTGACGTTCCTTCGAGGTATTCCATTGCCAAAAAGGACTCTCCGCTTGGCAATACACCGTAGTCTACGATCTTGACGATTCCAGGATGGTTGAGCGTAGACAAGATGAGTGCTTCTTGCTCGAAGCGACGACGGTAATCCTGGCGACTCGCGAAGTAAGAGTGCAACAGCTTCAGCGCGACGCGATTTTGAATATGATCGGTGCGGACCGCGACATAGACTTCCGCCATTCCGCCAGCCCCAAGCCGGCGCTCCAAACGGTACTTGTCGACCTGTTGGCCCGCCCGTCCAGGGCCATCATCCTCGTCCAGCGCATCATCCGATTTCTTGTCGTTTGCCGAAACGGACTTCCCATCGGTGGAGGAATGACCATCCGCCTCGTCCTCTTTCTCGTCGTCAGGTGGCTTGGTCTTGCTCATCTCGGCTCAGACTAGAGCACCTCAAAACCGTCGCTACTGTCAAGGGGCAGATGTGGGGCTCGGCGGCGTCAGCTCGTAATACTTCATCCAGCGTCGAATCGTATGACGATCCCACTGCGTGAGCTTGGATACTCTCAGAATCTTCCAATCGCAGCGTGTCAGAATCGACCCTAGCTCTTCGCGGGTGGGACGACCTCGAACCGGTTCTGCTGCACGATCTTCTGCGGGCTTTGGCACCACGTCGTGAAGCATGGACGTATCGCGAACTCCGCGCAGTGAGGTGTCTTTCTCTTCGAGCTGATCTCGACAATAGGAGAGCTTGATCTCACCCGAATTCCGGCTAGCAGCGACAGCGAGCCCTTTGTCGATCAAGCTCTTCAGCTCGCGGATGTTGCCTGGGAACGAGTAGTCCAGCAGTGCCTCTGCCAACGCAGTGGTGATGACCATTGCCGGGCTTTTCCTTTGGATAAAGTGCTGCACGAGCAGCAGGATGTCTTCCTTTCGTTCCCGCAAAGGCGGAATGTGCAATCGCACGCCCGACAGTCGATAGAACAGGTCATCGCGGAAGCGATCCTGATGCACGGCTTGCTGGAGATCGACCTTGGTTGCCGCAAGAACCCGCGCATCGGTTTTGACTTCGGTAGAGGATCCGAGGCGCACAAACCTCAGCGTATCCACGGCACGGAGAAACTTCGACTGCACAGGCTTCTCTAGCTCACCCACTTCATCGAGAAACAGGGTTCCTTGGGCCGAGCGCTGGAAGAGTCCTACGTGATCATCGACTGCGCCAGTGAAGGCCCCCTTGACGTGTCCAAACAGAGTGCTGTCTGCGAGTGATTTCTCGATCGTGGCGCAGTTGATTGGCACCAGCGGACCGCGCCGCTTGCTCAAGGTGTGAATCGCTTGTGCGGCGACTTCCTTGCCGACACCGCTTTCGCCCTGAAGCAAAATCACAGCCGAAGTCGGTGCGAACACCTCGATCTGCTTGCGCAGCAGTCGAATCGGCGGCGAGCAACCGATCAGCTCGGGAATCTTTGCATCTTCGTTGGGAATGCGGTGAACGCGATAGATCAGAAAGGAACTCCCGATGCGAATCACATCGCCGTCTTGCAGATGGATAGACTTGATCTTCTGACCGTTGACAGTGGTTCCGTTGCTGCTGGCACTGTCTCGTAGTTCGACCTGCCAGCCTTGCGATGTCAGCGTCGGCCAGATGCTCGCATGTTGTTCCGATGCAGTGGCATCCTGTAGCCAGATATCACTGCTGTCCTTGCGACCAATCGTGAGCTTCTTCTGATCCGCAAGGCGATACGGCGGTGCCTCTTGGATCTTGTTCGGGCCCACAAAGACCAATCGTAGCTCGGCACGCAGCGGCTCTTCTTCCTCGGTTTCGTCTTGGACGATCTGCTCTGTGTCGCTCATCGCTACTCCTTGGGCTCCTGGGGAGAGTCTATCGCAATGTTGTTTGCGCTACCGTTTCAGAACGCTCAAACCTGAGAGCCGGTCGCGTCGCCACTGTGCACCGACTCTGTTTCAAAGCACGCGATGGCCGTCGGTGCGGCATAGAGCGCATAGCCAATCCGATCGAGATTGCCAGTATGCGCAATGGCCCGCCGGGCCTGCCGAGCCGCTTCGCTTAGGCTCATCCCTCTCTTGGCGTTGCGATAGAAATGCTCAGCAAATCCCATCGCGCCCGCATCTGTCACTGTCCAGGAAGGAGCCACCACCGCACCGGCACCAGCATCGAGCAGCTTGGATGCCCAGCCACCGTGACGCCACAGACCACGCTGCTCAATCCCTGCCTGGCAAGCATTCAGGAATACCAGGGTTCCCTCCAAGCTCCCAAGTTCACCGGGATTTGCGAGCGGAATGTCGGTCGCATGTAGCTCTCCATCTTGGAGAATGAGCGCCTCGCCGATTGCGGCATCGGCTTTGCTCTGGCCGTGGCAAGCGAAGTGCAGCACCTGGGCCCGTGGATTCCCGCGCAGACATCCCTGCACCTCGGATAGGTCCGCCAAATCAAGCGGTGCTTGACCCGTGACTTCCGCGAGGACCGCACGTTCCATACCGACCGAAAGACCTGAGTTTGTCGGTGCGACCATCACCGCCGAAGCCCCACCCACTTGTTCTCGCGCACTCCCGGTCCGCAGCCAACGTGTCACCGCGAAGTGCTCGCCCATAAAGAAGCCGCTTCGACCTCCTCGTGTTCCGATTGGCGAACCCAGAAACAGCGCTTCCCACGGAATCCAGACATCTTCACTCTCAATATGAAGAGGAGTGCCTGCCAGCCACCTCTCCGCGAGCAGCGCATCTTGAAGGCTCCTCGGCAGGATTCGATTGGCCAGGTCGGACCCAATGCCTTGCATCGAGTTCTCACGCGATGTCCATTCACCGACACGCAACGCACGTTCCATGTCCCGGCACAGCTTGGTCACAAGCTCGTTTGCGTCCGCCGGAAGACTCATGCGTTCGCGCAGCGCCCGCCCACCCCAGGCTGGTCCGCTCAGTACAACATCGAAGTGTCGCTGGTCGCTGCTGCGATCCTGCTCCGTCAGACTCAAGATCAAGCCAACGAATGAACGCGAGGAATCGATTCCCAACGAAAGCGCAATCTGCGGTGCTGGCAGAGGCTGTGGCCACAGCACCTCTGTCACATGGATGACGTGCTTCATTCGGAAGCGCTCCACCCCATCGTAACGGAACACCACGGCAAGGGAATGTGAACCAACTTCGCTCGCATACAGCTCGAACACGACTTTTGCGGCGCGACCATCCGGACAGATGCGGAGGACAGCGGACAGCGGCCCACGCGCTTGCAGGGCCGAACCGGTAGGCAGTTGTAGAGACAGCTCCACATCCACCGGAGAGTCCTCATGCACCCTCTCAAACGAGACTTTCTGTGACCCATCGACGCTCGTCTGCGCCTGTGCCGCAACCTCCACCGAAAAGACAGTTTGTGGGCGCACCGATCTCGGGGCCAAAACGGTCGGATACGTACAAAGGGGTGTCGCCTGTTTGCGCGGTCTGAACTTGTCGAGCAGAGAGGAGAGTCTGCCACCGGTTTGCAGCGGTATGCGGGTGTTTCCCATCGGCTCTCCACGCGACGGGTCCGTGCCATCACCCGGTGACGCCGAACGAGTCTCTCCGAGCAGCTTCAGGTCGATGAGCAGCGCCCGCAGGAGCCGCTCCGATTCAAGCGAATCCCCCTGTTGCAGCCGCGCATCGATCACCGCTAGCCGAGCCGCCAGATGGGCGAAGAGTTGTTCGCGCTCACGAACATCGAGCGTCTGGGCTTGCCGATCGAGCCAGTGCTGAAGAACACGGGCTAGTTCCTTGAAGGTAACCGTTTCGCGGGGCGAGGTCTGCATCGGGAATGCCTTTCGTGGCGGAAATCTGAACGGACTCGCCCTGCCAGTGCAAGTCTCTTGCCAGGTTGTCTGTGATGAGGAAGCGTGGAGTGGCCAAGGAACTGCCCATGGGCGCCCATGGGCAACGATGCACACGGAACGGAAGGCGCAGCGGTGTACGTGCATGAATCTGCGCCGAATAACAGCGAGCCGCCGCCAAGCCTGGTTCCTACTGCGTACGACTCCGGCTGTGCTGGCGTGCTACAGCCCATGGTGACGCAAACCACCCCGCACAGAAGCCACAGAAACGTTCGCATCATCTGCATCCCTTTCGTCAATATCTGCTTGGACGTTGCCGAGACGCTTTGGTGCGCTGGGTGCAACGCGAGCTCAAGGCGTGAGCTGTGATGCGAATTCTTGACAAGTCGCACAAAAGGCCTTCTCGATTCGTCGTGTCGGCTTGTCCATTTGCACCTCTGAATCCACCTGGTTGGTCACGCAAATCCATCGCGCTTGTCGTCTTACGGAGGCGGCTTGGAGATTCTGTTTACCACACGGACATCGCCGCACTTTCAAGAACCGACCGCATACGGAGAATGAACGGATGGCTGCCAAGAGAACCGATGAAACCCTGCTTGATGTAACCTCGCTGTTTGAACAGGAGTTGCGAGCAAGTCATGAAGACCTGAGACGACAAGCGGCGTCACAGATGTTTGCCAAGTTGCATCCGAACAACCGGGTCACGGTGGAGCAGTTCCTAGAAGGTCTCCGGCAGCACAAAGAGGTCTGGGCAGTGGTTTCGACGATGGGAGTCCTTGACTTTGCTTCGAGCCTAACGGGGCGAAGCGGAGCAGCGCCACCGACTCCGAACAGAGCGACCGGCAACCCGGGCAGACGGACTCGGCTAAGTGAAGCGCAGAAGAACGCGCTCAAGGGTGTGATCGTAAACGTTCTGGCTGGAATCAAAGACGGACTCACCCGCGCCCAGATTGCGAAGTACTCCAATGAGGATCTGCTCGGGAACGTGGGTGTGGATCGTGAAGAGCTGGCCGACAAGCTCCGGCAGCCACTCGTCGAGCTGGTGGCCGATGGGAAGATCCATACGGTTGGTGAAAAGCGGCTGATGCGGTACTACGCTGGCGCAAAGAAGTAGTCGCGGCTCGCGGATGGCAGGAGCGCGTAGTGCTGGAAACAGTGCTCGTGGTTGGGATACCCAAGCGGCCAGGATTCTGGCGTGGTGAAAGTCACACTACCTACCGAACTTGCTGGTGTGCGAAGTGGCCTCTTCTTCTGCGCGCCATCGCATGCAAGCTCGCAGACCTTCCTGCAAGTTGCGCAAGGTGGTCATCGACGACAAATCCATACCCAAGCCCACCATGGCTTGCGCAACGGCGGACCGGATTCCTGTAACGACCACCCGTGCCCCCAGCAGATCGACCGCACGCACAATTCGCACCAGATGGTTGGCTGTACTGGTATCCACGTGATCCACCGCAGTCAGGTCGAGGATGGCGAATCGGGCGCGGGCGCTGACAATCTCTTGCAGCAGCCGCTCCATCACGTCACCCGCTCGCTCGGAGTCCAACGAGCCCATGAGCGGAACCATCAGCACTCCGTCCCAGACCTGCACGATCGGCACAGCCAGTGTCCGCAGCGCCTCTTCTTGCCGACGAATCAAATCGAGCTTGTCACGTAGTTCGCGTTCGGTGCGCTCGCGCTCCTGTACCTCGTGCTGTAGCTTCTGCAGAGCCACCACCAGGTCCACGTTGCTGGCTTTTCCCTCATGGAGGAGTCGATCAAGTCGCTGCTGCGGAGTCCATGCAGACTCCGTCACGACGAACTCGTCATACTCATCGCCACGCGCCATAAACCGAACCTGCTCAGACCAGCAGGGCGTTCCGAAGACTCGACTCGTGAACCCGGCGAACTTCCCTGCGATCATTCCGCTGCCCCAGCAAACGCCAAGAGCACGCTGATACAGACCTTCCCAACTGTTGGTGGCACGGTAGCGCGCTTCCTTCTTGTCTCGATCGAGAGAGACAAGCTGCCACCGTCCCCAACCTGCTGGCCAGGCGATGTCCGAGAGGAGCTGGAGCCCTTCTTCGAAGGTGGGCCGACTCGCAATCACTGACCAGTCCCCTTCAACGCTATTCAATCCGCCGATCTGCATACATAGGTTGAATCGGTCCTCTCCGACCATGCGCTGAAAGCCTGCCATCATGCCCGCCGTGGTGGTTCCGATCCACATGCTGAGCGTTGGGAACCCGGCCCAAAGGTTGATTCCTTTTTCCAGATCCCACTCGATGTCAAAGCCCGAAATCGTGATCTTGGTATTGACTTGTTGCGTCAACACGCAACAAGTCAAGCCCGAAATCGTGATCTTGGGATTGACTTGTTGCGTCAACACGCACCTCCTTGGACCGTACCAGCATACTGCGTACCGCTGGAGAGTCAGAAGTAATGGCTACTCTGCGAGTCGCTTTTTGTCTGTTCCTTGGGAGCGACACTGCGGGATAGTCGGGTATTCGGTGGGGTCGCGGTCACCGGCGAGCGCAGCAACTCCCACAAGTAGATGGGAAAATGGGATGCGGACGACTCCTGATGATCAACCGGATTGGCTAGCTCAGCGGGGTCTGCGGTGCTTTGGCGGCCAAAAACGCCAGCCCACCCAAGACCACAAAACCGAACAGCAGGATAAACGGATAGGCGCGATCCATCCGCTGCTGTACCAGACCTCCGAAGACCTCTTGATGAGCCGCTTGGATGCTGTACAGGTCCGGTCGCGGCGTCACCTGGGGCGCGTCTCCCACCATGTTGTCGGCACCGCAGTGATCGCAGCTACAGTCGATTGAATCAGCGACCTCGGGAGTGTGCTGCGGCACCGACAGCGGCGAGGCACAGACGCGGCAGCTTGGCGGATGACCGGGCTCGGTGGCCGGCTGCGCCATCATGAGCTGACGAACATGGAGCGGCTTACGCTGAACCAGCAGCCACGACGAAATCAGGTGCACAACGCCGATCACCCACAGCCACAGCAGCGCCGCCAGCGGGTAGTTGCCCTGGCGATACGCGAACAGGTAGCCGATGATGATCCCGGCAAACGGTGCGATGTAGCTGAGCGAGGCGAGCAGCACCGGCTTCAAATAGAAATGCGGACGCGCTCGCAAGGCCAACATCCACAACCGATCGCGCTGGCGACGCTCGGCCTCGACCTTGCGAAAATTGTCACGACGATGACGGAGCGGCTCGGGGATCGGAACCTGCTCCTGGCACTTGAGGCACTCCGTTGAATCCGAAAAGCCGAGCGCCACGGGGGCCCGACAGCGCGGACAGGTCAGCACATGGGTCCGATTTGGTGCCGAACGCTCGTCGCTGCGCTCGACAGAAATCTCTTGCGGTATCACGGCCTCAGGCTAACAGACTTTGGCCGCAGATTTGCGATCGCCGTTTGCTCGACCGCGCAGAAAGCAGCAGAATCGCATCTACCGATGAAGACGCTACTGATCGTCGATGATGAGACCTCGAATCTGGACTCGCTGGAGCGCACCTTTGCGCGCTTTGTGCCACCGCACACCGACGCTGAAGCGAGTGGCAGTGAGCTGCAAGTGCTGACTTGTAGCGATGGCAAAGAAGCACTCGAACTCCTTCGCAAGCAGCGCATCGACGTCGTCCTCACCGACCTGCTGATGCCCGGCATTTCAGGGCTGGATCTACTAAAGGCCGGTCGCAAGCTGTCGCCCGAGACGGAAGTCATCCTGATGACGGCCTACGGCACCATTGAAACCGCCGTCGAGGCGATGAAAGACGGCGCATACGACTTCATCACCAAGCCGCTCAAGCGAGCGCATGTGCTCCGAGTGGTGGGCAAAGCGCTCGAGCGGCAGACACTGGTGCTGGAAAACCGCTCGCTGCGGCAAAAGCTGGCGGCGGCCGAGCGACGGCCAATTGTTGGGGGCTCGCTGGCGATGCGGCGCACGCTCGACATCATCGCGCAGGCCGCGCCTTCGCAAGCAACGGTGCTGCTGCTTGGGGAATCGGGGACTGGCAAAGAGCTGTTGGCGCGTCACCTGCACGATCTGTCGCCACGTGCCGGTCGGCCCCTGGTGCCGGTCAACTGTGCGGCGCTGCCCGAAACGATCTTGGAAGCCGAGCTGTTCGGTTACGAAAAGGGCGCCTTCACCGGTGCAGTGGCCCGGCGCGATGGTCGCTTTGCCCAAGCCGATGGCGGAACGCTCTTCCTCGATGAGATCGGCGAGATTCCGCTCCACCTGCAAGTGAAGCTGCTCCGCGTGCTGCAAGAGGGCGAGATCGAGCCGCTCGGTGGCAAGCTGCGCCGCGTCGACATTCGCCTGATCGTTGCCACCAACCGTGACCTGCGCAAGATGGTCAGCGAGGGCCGCTTCCGTGAGGATCTGTTCTATCGCCTCAACGTCATTGCCGTCACCGTGCCGCCGCTGCGCGAGCGACTTGAAGATGTGCCACTGCTCGTGGATCACTTCCTGAATCGGTTCCGCGACAAAAACCACAAGAACGTGACCGGAATCAGTCGCCCGGCGCTCGACTTGCTCTGTCGCTACGGCTACCCGGGCAACGTCCGCGAGCTGGAAAATGCGCTGGAGCGAGCGGTGGTGCTGTCTCGTCAGCCGGTCATTGACGTCGATGATCTGCCACAAGAGATTCGCTGCGGCGGGCTCACGATGACCACGACGGCGAGCCACGGCACGCTGCCCAGCCTGGCATTTCCACTCGGCACACCCCTCGATGAGATCGAGCGCACGGTCATCCGTGAAACGCTGCTGTACACAAAGGGCGACAAGAAGCTGGCGGCGCAGCTCCTGGGCATCGCAACCCGCACCATTTACCGCAAGCTCGACCGCGAGGTGAGCGATGGCGCGGAACTCGAAGAGGACGACGAGACGCCGCGTGGTTCCTAGCCACCCAGCAGACACTTTTTCAACACGCCACCAAGCCTGCTAACCTGCGGCGGTGAATCTTACAGCCAACATGCTACCGGATGGATTCTCGGCCGAGGCCCGTCTGGTTCTACCGATGGTGCTGGAAGCGGGCCAGCTTGCGCATCGCTACTTCCGGGCCTGGCACCAGCCGCACGGTGCGGAAGATGCATCGGCGCTGCCCGTCGAATGGAAGGACGCCGAAGAACCAGTCACCGAGGCCGACCGCGCCGTCAGCGAGCTATGCATCGCTCGACTCGGTGAGTTATTCCCACATGATGTGGTGCTGTCGGAAGAACGTCCCGACGATGGGGCTCGACTCTCCGCACCACGCTTTTGGCTTATCGATCCAATCGATGGCACCAAGGACTTCATCGCGGGTCGCGCCGGCTACGCCGTCATGATTGGCCTCGTTGAAGCAGGCCAGCCCATCCTCGGTCTGGTCTATCAGCCCGCTGCCGAGCGACTGTGGCTGGCGGAGCGGGGCCGGGGCGCATTCGAATTCATCGAACACGAGCCACCGCGCCGGATGTCGGTGTCCAGCATTGCCACCTTGGCCGAAGCGCGCCTGGTGTCCTCTGCATCGACACGCGAGGAGCTGGTCCGCAAGGTCCGCGACCGCGCCGGCATCCGGGATGAGCTGCAAGTCGGCTCGGTCGGGGTCAAGCTGTGCCTGATCGCAGCAGCGGCCCGAGACCTCTATATGAACCCGGCGGGACGTTGCAAGCTGTGGGACACGGCAGCTCCGGAAATCATCCTGAGCGAGGCCGGTGGTCAGCTCACCGATATGCGAGGAAGTGCGCTCCGCTACTCCGATCGCGAGCTCGGCCATCACAACGGTCTGGTCGCCAGCAACAGCCACCTACACCGCGAAGCGCTGCGCGTCCTTGAGCCCTTCCTCGTCGGTCGTGGATAGAATCGACTGCGCGCTACGTCCCCTTTTGTACTTTCGGCAAAAAAAGTTGAAACCAGATCCTTGTGAGATTCACTCACGGATGTGATGAACTCCAAACGAGCGCTTACGCTGCTCCACACTTCGCATCCGCTGGCAGCGCCTTCGGATGCGGAGCTGTCGATTCCAGCACCGCCAGTTCCGGATTCGCTCGCGGAGTCAGCAGCAGCAGCACCGGTCGCTCTTGTGAAGACCTCGTCCGCGATTGCCAACATTGATACTCCGCTGGTCGTTCGCGCCCAGCAGGGTGAGCGCGAAGCCTTTCGCGGTCTGTTTGTACGTCACAGTCCCGGCGTACGGCGATACCTAGGTGATCTACTGCGAGACGATGCTGCCGCAGATGATGCGACGCAAGAGACGTTTGTTCGGGCCTATGACGCGATGGCCTCTCTGCGCGAGCCGTCCCGATTGTCTTCCTGGCTGTTTGGCATCGCCCGCAACGTGTTCCTAGAGCACTGCCGTTCAAAACGGGAATCTCAGAAACTGCTTGAGGAGCCCAATGAGGAGTGCGAACCAATCGACTCTGCGCCGACTCCTGATGCAGTCCTTTTGCTCGCAGAGGCCGACCGCAAGCTCGCAGAGGCCCTGACCCACGTTGGCGAGCCACGCAAGA
>CALLYL010000910.1 GCA_937859535.1 uncultured Myxococcales bacterium | reverse complement strand
AGGCCGCCGCCAAGCTGTGCTACAAAGACCCGAGCGTCAACGGTGATGACAAGGGCAAAGCCGGTGAAGGCGGCTACACCGCTGCCGATAGAAAATTCCTAGAGCAGTGGGGTTACAAGATCGGCCCCGAGGTTCGTGGAAGCGGTGCACTGGGAAATACCGACTCCGGTATGTACGCCGTGCGCTTCGAGCCGATCGATCCCAAGTCCGGCACGGCACCAGTTGTCGCATTCCGTGGCAGCGAGTTCAACGAAAAGATGGTCGACTGGCGGA
Organism: uncultured Myxococcales bacterium; assembly: GCA_937859535.1. Taxonomy (GTDB): domain Bacteria; phylum Myxococcota_A; class Polyangia; order Palsa-1104; family JAEUJZ01; genus JAEUKA01. Next base: position 12,277 of record CALLYL010000910.1, on the reverse strand, counting down.
GCGACCTCACCGACGGCACGATCGGTCAGCGCCAGTACGAAGGCTCAAAGAAGGCGATCGACGACCTGATGAAAGTCGCGCCGGGTCAGAAGCTGGAAGTCACCGGACACAGCCTGGGCGGAGCGCTGGCCCAGAAAGCCGCCGCAGAGCACGCAGCCAGCATCGGTGCGGTCACGACCTTCCAGGCTCCCGGTGTCGACGCCGCCGACGCGGCCAAGTTCAATGCCAACAAGGCTGAGGGCGTAAAGGTCAACCATCACTACGTCTCTAGTGACATCGTGCATCGCGCTGGCGAACAGAAGCTGGACGGCAACTTCTACGAGCACCACGTTCCAGGCGCGGGAGTCGGTGACATTGGCGCTTCGCACACCGCGAACCTGCTCCACAACACCGGCCAGGTCGATGACAAAGGGAAAAACAAATACATTGACGCGGACAATAATGAGTTCGGCCAGAAGCGAGACTCGGTCACGCATCACGACAAAGATGTCCAGGGCGACCGCCACTTCTTCGAGGGACTCCGCCAGCTTCTCGGCAATGGCCTAGGTGGCCCGATTGAAGGCGTCATCACGGGTATCGCCAAGGCGGGCGGCGGCCTGCTGACCGGCGTCAAGGATGTCGGTGCCGGTATCAAAAACGGATTTATGAGCGCCATGCACGGCATTACCGGCGGGATGAGCACCGCCTGGGATGGTGCCAAAAAGGGCGGCTCGGAGATGGTCGGCGGCTTCAAGCAGATGATGTCGGGCAACATCCTGAGCGGCCTCGGCGGCATGGGCAAAGGGCTCATGGACGGTGCCGGTGGGCTGCTTTCAGGTGCCGGTCAGGCACTTGGTGGGGTTGCATCCGGAGCCTGGGAAGGTGCCAAGGGTCTTGGCTCGGGTCTGTGGAACGCGGGCAAAGGCCTGCTAGGTGGTGCCGAGGATGTGCTAGGCGGAGTCGGACGCGGCTTGCTGGGCATTCCCAAGGGACTTGCGCACCTGGGGACTGGCGCTGCGGAGTGGCTCGCGGACAAGTCCGGCGCTCTGGCCAATTACGATACGGGCAACGGGATTGGCAACGGACTGCTCCAGGCTGTGGGTGGCACCGGCAAAGCGATCGGCGAGGCGGGGGCCGGGCTCGGCAACGCAGCGAACAGCGCACTGTCCGGCATCGGCAGAGGCGCGGGAGCTGCCTGGGATGGCCTCAAGCAGGGCGGCGGATCGATCCTCCAGGGTGCGGGACAGATCTTTTCTGGCTCGCCACTGGCTGGCCTGGGCACCATGGGTAAGGGGCTCGTGGGCGGTGCCGGTAGCATCCTCAAGGGAGGCGCTGACGCAGCCGGCTCAGTGATCAAGGGCATCGGCTCCGGCGCGATGGCACTCGGCAAAGGTGCACTCGACACGGGCAAGTCGGTGCTGACGGGCATCGGTACTGCCGGCAAGAGCATTGCCTCCGGAATCGGTAGCGCTGCAAGTTCCGCGTGGGATGGTGCCAAGAACGTCGGTGGGGCCATTGCTGGCGGTGCGAAAAAGCTCCTCTCCGGCTGGTAAGTCCGCCGTTTCATCTTTCTTCCAAAGCCTGTAACATAACGAGCTAAGCGGTCCGAACCATTGCCGAGGGGGGCGCTCCTTAGGAGCTTCACTGTGTGACTACGCCCTCTGTGATTCCCCACCGCCACAAGTCCTTACTCGAACATCCGCAAGGAGAGTCTTCCATGGCCACTGATCCGACCTCGATTGGCAACTTCCCCGACCTCGTCAAGCTACTCGAAAAGGACGGCGTTCTTCACAAGACCGACATCGCCGAGCAGACGGTGCAGATTCCCACCCAGCGTGGTGAACTGGATAGCGTGCTGCTGATGCGCTGGCAGGACTCTGATGGCGTCGTCCAGTTCATCCAAGCGCTGCCGATAGAGGTTCCTGCGGACAAGCTGCTGATCGTGAGCGATGCGGTCACGAGGCTCAACCACGCGCTGGCGATCCCGGGCTTCGACCTCAATCACCAGCACGGCCTGGTTGCCTATCGACTGTACCTGCCGATTTATCCACGCGGCTCGATTCGTCCGAACGAAGTCCAGGCGATGTTCCGCCTGACGGTCAAGACCGCCGCCGACTTCTTCCCGACCATCCGCCGCATCATCGCGGGCGAGATCAAGCCAGAGGACATCGTCGATGAAGCCAAGAAGGCCTGGGAGGCCGCTGCTGCCGCTGCTCAGCCAGCCAAACCCGAGGCCCCGCCATCGACCAATCAGCCCCCTCCCGGCGCCAATATGTACTAGCCCGGACCCTGCGTACAGCGCGTACCCGGCATAAACGCCAGATCATTTCCGTTTTTGCACTGCGGCTGCGGACGCGCTCCCTTGCCATCGTCATTGGCTCGGAACCACAGATCCACCGTACCCTGCGGCGGATTCATCCACGGACAACTTACAACCTCGCACTTTCCTGGCTGAATCGGCGCGGTCGTATACGCCACACAGATTGCGCTCGACGCTTCGACCCGTGGATCCTTTTGATAGAACGTACCCGGCAGCATGCCCGCGATCAGATCCGAGCCTCGGTTGCAGATTTGCGCGTAGAGTTTCCACTGCTTGGAACAGTCCGTCTGATCTGGCGAGGTCGAGCCGCGACTTGTGGCATCCGGTAGCGGCACCGTCTTCACCAGCGTGCCTTGGATGTTCTGTCGATAGTTGTTGTACGAAGTCCAATTCGGGGTCTCGGAAGCTGGCACTGTCCCGTCATCGTTGACGTTGGTGATGTGGTAGGAGTGCTCGTTCCACATTGAGCGCGACGGCATCCAGCGATTCATGGGATCTTTCAGGATGAACACACCCTGGGTGACGCCGGTGTGGGCCATGCCGGTGTCGCGCTCTGGGTTCTGGTCTGCACAGTAGCCGTTGCCCTGGATCGAATCCGAGGGAACGATGAGATCGGCGTGTCCGTCATTATCGACATCAGCGACAATCGGCATCTCGAGCGCGGTGCCAGACGTGATCGGTCGCGCAAACACGGTCTTGCCATCGGGACCGTTGTAGACGCGCAGCCAGCACTCATCTCGGTAGACGACCTCGGCTCGACCATCGCCGTTGAAGTCAAAGACCGAGGATGCGGTACCGCCCGAGGACTGATCTTTGGTCACGGTGTTCCACAGCACACCTGGAAGGGATCCACGACACTTGGCTGGCTTGGGAGTCTTCAAGCAGTCGAGCGAGAACACGTAATAGGAGCGCGGCCCTGCCGTCCCGAAATCGGGAGTCCCATCCCCGTCAAAGTCCGCCACCGTAGGAGGCCCACCCCATCCGTTGGGAATGGTGGTCGGTGACATCAGGAACTTATCGGCTTTGACATCGATCACCGCGACCTTTTGATCACCGCTCGCAGACTGCACAAACACCAGATCAGGGCTGCCGTCTTTGTTGAAGTCACCAATCGCCGAGTAGCCCCCCTGCGCGAGCGTGATCATAGAGGTCGGCGTCTTGTCGGCCCCGGTCAACCCATCGAAGATGCGGTTGCCCGAGATGATCTCCGGCTTGCCGTCTCCGTCCATGTCGTTCACCAAAGTCAGGGTTCCCCAGGTCGCGCCCGACACCGGAGTATTGAACACCTTATCTAGCTGACCTTTGACCTTGTTCCAGCGCAGCACCATTCCACCGACAATGATCTCGGGCTTGCCATCGCCATCGAGATCCGCAATCGCCGGACCCGAACAGTCGAACGCCACACCACCGGACAGTGAATAGGACTCACCGCTGCTTGCCAATAGCTTGCCCGTGGTGCCCTCAAACACTGCGACCGGATGACCCGAGCCCGGTGCTCCTGTCGATAAGATGCCGACGATCTCTGGACGCTTGTCACCATCAAGGTCCGCCGCTGCAATCTGCGAAAAGCCCTGCAGGTTGGCCGCAACATCGTAACGAACCGCGCAGTCTTTGCCGGACATCGCCACCAGGCGGCTAGGTCCGGCACCGGTCTGCGGCGCAAAGATGATCTCGGGGAACGTATCCCCATCCAAATCGATCACAAGCGGCGTCATCACCACATCGCGAGCACTCGGAGCCGGGCCCGTTTTGGGAGGCCATTGGCAGTGATCCACCGGCGCCTTGAACTCGGTCGCGGAAAAGCCATTGCCTTTGCACATCGCGTCCGAATCGCCGTCTTTCCAATCGAGGCAGATCCCGCAGCTCCCACCATCGCCGACTTGCACACTACAGCGAGTGTCATTTTGACAGTCGTTGTCCGAGCAGCAAGTGCCACGGTCGGGGACACACTGCGTCATATGACAGAGCCATCCGGTGGGACACGGCTGGTCAGGACCACACGGGATGCGTGGACCCATGGTCATGTCCGCAGAAGGATCTTCGCCTCCATCGCGAGCGTCCTCATCAACGCCAACACGGGCCGGACTACAGGCCGCGAGCAGCAGCAAACCAGTCAGAACGCCCCGCCCCACCTTACCCACGGAAACCCTGCGGCGACTTGGAACTAGCGACATGGCGACTCCTTGACGACGGTAACGGATCTGTCGATCCGAGAATCGCCGCGACTATAGCAAGCGAGCTGTGCCAGATCGAGCGTTTCGCTGCTCAATCTATCGCCCCCGGGCCCTGCATCAGCCCCCAACTCGGCAGCGCATCCCAAACCGCAGTGCTACGGACCCCTCAGCAAGCTCCTGGGTTCGCGGCAATTTTGTTTCCCGACAAGCCATCATTTGGCCATCCCTTGGCCTCCCCTTGCTTTCCCCTTGGCCTCCCCTTGGCCTCCCCTTGCCTTCACAGAGGACTCCCAAAGCTACCTATCTGCGCCTACTTTCCTTCGAAGAAAGGACACAGAGAGCGGCCCACAAACACCTTTCGCAATTCTGTCGCGATTGGCTCTTGTACCCTCCGTTCCTCTCATGTACCTTTCGCTCCGTTTCCAGCACTACTACTAAGCTCGCAAAGGAATCATCATGAAGAAGCGCAGCACCTCGAATGAACTTCAGGATCTCATCAAGCAGCTCACGACGATCCGCAAGGAGCACGTCCGCGCTCTCGAAGAGATCGAAAACACCTTCCGCATGTTCGGCCTAGATCGCCTCCTCAAGGAGTCGGCTGGCAAGAAGCGTGGCCCGAAGAAGGGTGGCGGAGCGAAGGCCACAGCGACGGCTACTACCGCCAGCAAGCGTGGTGGGAAGAAGTCTGCGGCAGCCAAGACCACCAAGGCTCCCAAGGCCAAGGCGTCCAAGACCAAAGCCACCAAGGCTCCCAAGGCCAAGGCTCCCAAGGCCAAGGCTCCCAAGACCACCAAAGCCACCAAGGCTTCGGGCAAGGCCCGGGGCTCTTTCGAGATCACGGGTGACGAGCTGATTCTACGCTTCGTCAAAGCCCAAGGTGGAGCAACCACCGAGCAGATTCGCAAGCACTGGGAAGCCCAGGGTCGTGGCGGCAAGTCCGACAACAACCTCACCAACCTGGTGAAGAGCGGCAAACTCGATCGCAACAAAGACCCGAACGGCGCTGGCTCGCTGTACACCACAGGCACCGCCGCGCCCGCGCCAACCACCACTCCCTCTGCGTCGTAGCACAGACAGCTCTGCCGCACTCCGGGGCTCATCAGGGCCTCGCCCTACCTCACTCCCTCTTTTCAATATACCAACGACGACACGCGCCCCCTCCCATAAGGAGTGAACGCGGACTGAGTTGGCTTAGCTATTGGCAGGTATCGGGCGAGTCGAAGGCTGAACAATCGGCTTGGCCGAGCGACCCATTCCATAGCGCGACTGCACCAGCACCTCAGGCATTGGCGAGTAGGCATCCCGAAGTGGTGGGAACGTCTGAGACACGGTACGAACTGTCGGAGCAGGCGTTGTGGCTGTGGCCACGATTTCTGGCACGACAGGCAGCAGCTCACTCCCTCGCAGTGGAGGGATCTCGCCCACGCGCTCCTTCTTCGTCACGGTGACGGCGGCCAGCATCACATTTGGGTCATGCGGCCGCAGTGGCGGAAAGGGAGTGCTGCGATGGCTCGGGGCCAGGTAGAACGCGAACGGACTCGGCCCAAAACTACGCAGCGGTGGCAGTCGGTTGTCGCGGCTTGTCTGTGCTTGATGGGGATCAGGCATCGGCCAAAATACGACCTTTTCGATCCCTTGGAGATCAATTGCCGAATACACGCCCGGTAGGAGGTCGAGCACTCCACGATAGTGCTCCCCAGGAAGCAACTTACCAGTCCGAACGTGCCATTCTCCATTGTGATTGAGTGCGCCCCAAGGCCCACGATCTACCACATAGGCAGTGGTACAACGACCTGTACGCTGGTTACAGATGCCAAGCCGCGTTCCACATGCCAGCGTGCGATGAGCCACGCCATGGTCACGCATCTTCTGCCAGGTCTTCTGTCCGTATCGTGAAGCCAGTGTCCTTCGGCAGGCGAACGTCCCGACGTTGTCGAATGCATCCCCCTCATAGCCATAGCGGGAGCCGTTTCCAACGTCCATGCCTGCCATCATCGAGATCGCAAGAAGAAGCATCAATGGCGCCCTCCCCTGCGCTTCGCTAGCCCCCAGTCACCACGACGACCGACCACCAAAGTGGAGGCTCGGCTCTGGGTGACTGCTGTAGCGTAAGTGCGCCAATTACAACACATTTGCAATGACCAGATTACGAAACACCGCGTAGAAGGATATCAAACAGGCGAGCGAATCCGATCCAAGTATTTTACACCCACACAGAAATAAGTGAGATAAAGTAAGGAGAATAAACACAAGCTGCGACATGCAGCGCGAACATCTGACACAGCGTCGCTTTTTCTAATCTCAGGCGGGAAACATCAAGTATATGACCACCGCAGTGCCAACACTGGAATACCACGAACACGCGGTCGGACCATTAACCACACAACCTGCCTTTGTGATATCAATCAATTACAAATCTACACAGCAATAGACATATATGTATTCATCAAAGCAGTAAAATCTACAAATTCCACAAAACCACAGCGCGCAACGATTCATAGCGAATCGCTCCTCTCACGAGGAAATCCACGAGGACACGCCAAGTAACGGCGATGACTCAGCAGCGTTGGGTGTGATTTCTTGCAGACTGGACGGACAGAAAGCGGGCGGCGATGAAGCAGGCTCAGACGTTGTCGCGACGCGCCTTGAGCCAATCGCAGTATCGGACGATGCCTTGCTGAATTGCGACCTTGGGCGAATAGTCTAGCTCGCGGCGGGACCGCTCGAGGGAGGCCCAGGTGATCGGAACATCGCCAGGCTGGTCGGGTCGCCACTCGATCCGCGCCGGGCTACCAAGAGCCGACTCCAGAAGTCGCACCAGCTCACGCAGCGTTGTAGTGTGTTCACCGCCCAGGTTGTAACAGCGCAGGCCGAGCGAGTCGTCGTTGGTCTTATGCAGCGCAGCGACAATGCCATCGATGATGTCGTCGATGTAAGTGTAGTCGCGGGCGCTGTCCCCACTGCCGTGCAAAAAGACGGTCTCGCCTCTCAAGATACGGGCCGCAAAGCTGGCGATGGCCATCTCAGGACGCTGATGCGGTCCATACACGGTGAAGAAGCGCAGCGCCGCAATCGCTCCACCATAGAGGTCACAGTGGGTTGCGCACAAAAGCTCTCCGGCCCGCTTGCTGGCGGCGTAGGGAGAGGCTGGTCGCACTGCCGGGTCTTCTTCCCGAAATGGCACCGCAGAATGTGCTCCGTACACCGAGCTGGACGAGGCAAAGACGATGCGACGGATTCCTTGTTGTCGACAGGCGGCCAGCACGTTCTGGGTGCCTTCCACGTTGCAGCGCATGTAGCGGCAAGCCTGTGCAAGGGAAGGACGAACACCCGCCAGTGCGGCCAAATGAATCACCGCAGATGCCTCTTTTGTCAGCTCGGCCAGGAGCCCGGCAGAGAGGATGTCACCTTCGACAAACTGGAACCGTGGCCGGGCCAAAAGGGGCGCGAGCTGTTCACGATGAAGCGCGGCGGGATACAGCGTCTCGTCCAAGCAGTCTAGTCCGACCACGGTCAGGCCGAGATCGAGCAGTCGCTTCGCCAGATGACTGCCAATAAACCCTGCGCACCCGGTAAGAAGTATCTTCATTGGCAACCTCAGAAGCGGCCCAGGACCGTAGCACCGTTTGAAGTGGGCAATACGGCGATGCCATCAGCCTCACGGAGACGAGGGATCGCTCCGCTGAGCAGCATCACAAAGCCGGTGGTCTGGAGTAGGCCGCTCGTCAGGAGCCACGGAACACTCCAGGCCGAAAGGACCGCACGGCCGTTGCCCTCTTCAGCCTGCGCCGGAGCCGCGATCGCCGAGATGTAGGGACCAAGCAGCGGCACCAGAAGGGAGTAATTCGCGAGCGCGCTGGGACCGTCCGCAGTATCGGCCTTGGGCCACAGCAACAGCGGAGCGATGAATGCAGGCAGATATCCCGCTGCCCAGATCAGCGCACCCACGCGGATCTGTTTGGGATCGCGCCGTATCGGCGGTGGCAGCGGCTGCAACACCAGATCATTCGCGAGTCCACCAACGGTCCCTGCACCAACACTCGGTTCCAGCGGTGACACCAAAGGTGGCGGCGGCAGGTACTGTGGAAGGACCGGGACCGGTGGCACCAGCCTTACCACGACGGGCTTCGCATCCACTGGCTTGGTCACCACTGGCTTGGTCACCACTGGCTTGGCAGCCACCAATTTGGTAGCAACCGGCTTTACCGACTGCACCTCGGCCCTTGTTAGCGAGGGAGCAAGTATCGTGAACGCACACCCGCAGAACACCGTGAACCACCGACCGCAGCAGCGCATCGCCAACCAGGGTATCGTGCTCAGGTCACGTCGTCGAGAGATCGCCCTGCGGTCAGGTCGCATCAAGGCAAAGCTCGACGGTGTTGATGACCAAGTCGTTCGACGATGGACCTGCATAGAGTCGAATTCCGGTCAAACCGGGCGCATCGCCGACCTTTACGTTCCCCGAGTAGTCAACGCTGGTCCAAGTGTACGGCCAGGCATTTGAGATCGAGTTGGTCGGTGACTTGATGCTGCCGTAAATCGGTGACCATGCGTCAAAGCTTCCGCTCGCACCAGTGTTGTAGGACCGTCCGTAGACGGACAAGGTCGCCCCTCGAATGCTGGTCAGGCCAACCACGCTAAACCGAATCAAGATCCAGTTGCCGCTGGCGATCTCGATGCCGCCGCCATGGAGCGCATCGGTGAAGCTGGTCGACCGAGCTGGAACCGCCTCAAAGTTGCTGCGATCGGGCAAGCCCAGCGCATCAATGCTCGCCGAGGTACTCCCCGAGTAGTGAAAACGAAACGCCGCCCAGCCCGTCCCGCGCATGCACGGCGGTCGAGTGGACATATCGGGCGGACGACTCAGATCGGGAGGCAGGGACATATCCGCTGGCACCGTAAAGTCAAATGGTGCCGAAAAGTCACCAAGCCCGGCCAAATCTGTCGACATCGCCAGGTCCGAGCCCAGTGACAGATCGTCGGGATCGCCACCATCCGTCATCACCGATAAATCGTGAGGGGTCCGCAGGTCGGCAGTCCCGCCATCGCCATAGTTGCCACCTTCTCGGGCACCGCCGTGACTGCAAGCCGATAGCAGCACCTGACCCGCGAGACCAAACGGCACAATCCATCGCCGAAAACCGAGCGACCGCCAAGCTAAGAAAGCGACCATGGCCGCTTTTTACCAAACGTCTACGCCACGCGCCCAATAAATCCCCACACCGCAGGCTCGACACTCTGATTGGCTACGCAAAAGCGCCGCCGACAACCGTTTTCAGCACTGGCCAATTGAGGTTAGGATAGACAGATGGTCAGTTTGCCCTGGAGCCGCGACTATGGGCTCTGTGGCCTCCTTCTTGACGACGCGGAGTAGCACCCATGAAACGAGCACTGTCCTTTGTCCTTTTGCTTGGCTTGGCCGCCGGATGCGGCATTCCCAAAGAGCAGTGGGAACAGAAGCTGCGCGAAAATGCCGATCTCCAGACGCGGGTCACCGACTTGGAGAAGCAGAAGCAGAAGCTGGAGCAGGACATCGCCGACCTGAAAAAGGAGAAGGCGGACCTGCAGCGGACGATCGACAACTTGAAAGACAGCATGGGCAAGCTCGGTAAGGACAAGGCCGACCTGCTGGAACGCATGGCCAAGCTGAGCGCGACCCTCGAGGATCTTGAGCGCGCCAAAGCGGCCGCCGATAAGCGCAGCAAAGCGTTCCGCGACCTGCTCGCCAAGTTCAAGGCGATGATGGACGCGGGCAAGCTCCAGGTGGAGGTCCGCAACGGCCAGATGCTGGTCAAGCTCCCCGACAACATCCTGTTTGATCCGGGCAAAACCGAGCTGAAGAAGGAAGGTCAGGACGCCATTGCCCAGGTCACCCGCATCCTCGGCAGCATCGAGGGTCGCAAGTTCCAGGTCGCCGGTCACACCGACAACGTCCCGACGGGCAAAAACTCCCGATTCAAGTCGAACTGGGAGCTGTCTTCTCAGCGCGCACTCACCGTGCTCGACCTGATGATCAAGGAAGGAATGGACGCACGCAGACTCTCTGCGGCGGGGTACGCCGATGTGCTGCCGGTTGGATCGAACGACACCGATGACGGCAAGCGACAAAACCGTCGCATTGAAATCGTTCTCCAGCCGAACATTGAAGACCTGCCCGGGATCGACGACAAACCGTAGCCGCCGTAGCGACCGTGCGTACGGCCGTTCACGATCACGACCTGCTTCGTGAACCGTTCGATACATCTGGCCGATCCCCGACGACAGCGTCTGCTGGCATCAAAACTGCTACGATACGAGGCCAACAACCAGTCTTCACCTGCGCGGCGAGCTAGGTCTGACACGGGCCGGCTCGCACGTCGAAAGGAACCAAGCCATGACTCGGACTCAGCTACTTGTCTCGTTGGCCGGAACCATTGCGCTCGCACTTCCCAGCGCTGCGGTCGCTCAGGTCGGACCTGATCCGAATGTCCCACCGCCGCCCGAAGGCTACTACGCGCCACCACCCGTTGGGTATGGCCAGCCGTATCAGCCGCCTCCACCGCAGCCCTATCAGCCGCAGCCAAACTATCCGCAGCCGGGATATCAGCCCGCTCCGGTTTATCAGCCCGCTCCGGTTTATCAGCCCGCTCCGGTTTATCAGCCCGCTCCGGTTTATCAGCCAGAGCACCATCAGCCCGCCCTGCCGGTTGGTCGTCGGTCGCTGGTGTACGGCGATCGCTTCCGTCCCCAGTTTGGACTGGCCGCTCGCTTTGGCGGGTATGGCAACTACGGCTCGTTCGGCAGCTACAGCACCGGTGGCGGTGGCGTCGATATGCTGTTCCGTGTTCACCCTCGGATCACACTCGAGATGGGCATTCAGTATCAGCGCATCTCGCAGGAAGACTTGTACTGGAACGAGTTTCAGTACGAGCGCTTTGATGTGCCGATGACCATTGGGATGCGGGTCCACCTGGGCAATCCACTGTGGCTGTTCTCGCCATACCTAGTCGGTGCCGGTGGTATGACCTACTCGCGGCTGTACCAATTTGACGCCGTCGCCTATGAGTCGCACTGGTTTGGTGAAGTGCAAGGCGGCGTCGGATTCGAGTGGCGTCTCGGCCCGCACTTCGCGTTCAACTTCGACGTGCGTGGCCAGGGTCGCTTCCGCAAGGTCGGCGAGATTGGCACCGCCAACAGCACCGAGGGGACGCTGACCGACCAGTACGGCAATACCGTCCCAGCGATGGGGCCGAGTGGCGGCTTCATCATCAACCTCGGCATCGGCGGCTTCTTCTAGCCACCACCCAGCCTGGTCCGCACAGGCATCGGCGAACCTCCAGTCAGTGCCAAGCCAGGAGGATGGTTTGGCTGCGTACTACGGACACTGGGCACGAGGCTTCAGACACACGTCCGAGGTTCGCCGCACCACCGCTGTCCAAAACAGTGTCTTGCCGCTCTTGCTCGCTCCGTTTTGCAGCATGCCGACGAAAGTCGCCTCTTGACCCGCAAAGATCACCGGATCAAACCCCGCGAAGCCTTTTCCGGGAAGCTGGACGTTGAAACGCGTACCAAGGCCACCGTCGAACGAAGGATTGACGCCGCCGCAGCCGGTGCTGCTCTTGGGATCGGTGTCGACCTGGTTGATGACGACGGTGTTGTACTGAATCCAATTGCTCTTGCGGTTGTTGTCCTCGTTGACCTCACAGACAATGCCGGACACACGGACCGGAGCCGCGATCGACTTGGTCAGCCACTGATTGTTGGCCGACGTGGGCCCGCCTGTGGGACGCCGTGAGGCATCAAGCTCGACGGGGGCCGGAACCAA
>CALLYL010000909.1 GCA_937859535.1 uncultured Myxococcales bacterium | reverse complement strand
TTCGTACCATTTTTGAAGTACGTTTCGTACAGTTCGCAGAAGTGTTTGATCGATCGCGACAGTCTATCGAACTTCAGCACCACCAGAATGTCCGCCGAGCGCTGAAGCGTACTGAGTGCCTCGGCAAGTCCAGGCCGAACGTCTTTCCCTCCTGAAATCACATCCTTACAGACCCGCACGAGCTTGATTCCGTGCAGCGCGCAGTACCCCTCAATCGCACTCTGTTGCGCTTCCAGAGACAGCCCCTCGGTCGCTTGCATGTCGGTAGAAACCCGCACGTATCCAACCACTCTGCGCTGCGATCCTTCTGACCCGTAATGTCCTGCCGGCTCTCTGTTCGGAACTCTCTTGTGGACTCTGCTCGCACTCCTCATGACCTATCACTCCCTCGCCAAATGTGGGCGTTAGGAGCTAATTGATAATTAGATTAGGCGTCATCCACCGCGAGGTGCCGAGGTGCCGCTCCGGTGTTGAGCGTGGTCATCGCCGCAAATCCCAAGGTTCCGCTCTGGTACGCGAACAAATCCGAGCGCATGGTGGTCTGGGAATCGGGATTGGTGACGACGATGGCGGTCGGACCGCAGGTCATAGACTTGGCCGGTGTGGTGCAGGTGATCGAGGTTGAACTGGCCACGGTGACGCCCGTGCAAGCGACCCCAGCCACGGTGACGGTCGCGCCGGATTGAAAGCCGTTGCCGCTGATGGTGATGGCGGTTCCACCGCTGTTGGGTCCGGTCGCCGGAGCGATCCCGCTGATTCCCAATCCGGACGGCAGGTCGGTTGTGCCCATATCAGCAGTCCCGGTGGTCGTATTGTCACATTGTGCGACGGAAAAGCAGAGTAGCAGGCAACCCAAACCGATAAGCTTATTCACTGTCCGCATGAAGGTTCCCCCTTACCAAGTTGCAAGCCTGACGGTGTCGCGACCAAGGCCCCCCGCACATGGCCGCCCAGGCTTTCGACGCCCGATTGCGAGCGTGCTCATCCAAGGTAGTCGATTGCTTGTAACGGTGACAACTTGACATGCTAGGTTGCTCCGAAATGACTGCTAAGTCCTCGACGTCCCGTCCTCGCTGGGAGCTATCCCGCCGAATCGCTCAATTCTCATTCCTCGAAGCACTTTCGAAGAGAGTGCTTGTCTGTGACGGTGCAATGGGAACCATGCTCCAGCGGGCGGGTCTGACGCTGGAAGACTTTGCGGGCAAAGACGGCTGCAACGAAATCCTGTGCGAGACTCGTCCCAAAGCCATTGCCGATGTTCATGCTGCGTACTTTGCGGCGGGGGCTGACATCGTGGAGACGAACAGCTTTGGTTCGACCTCGCTGGTTTTGGCGGAGTATCAGATTGCCGACCGGGCCTATGATCTGTCCCGGCGCTCGGCTGAGATTGCCCGCCAGGTTGCGGACTCCTTCTCAACCCCTGAGTGGCCGCGCTTTGTGGCGGGCTCCGTCGGTCCGACCACCAAGTTGGTGACGCTCGGACACGTTACGTGGGATGAGCTGTTTGAGTCGTACGCCACCCAAATGCACGGGCTCATTGATGGTGGCTCGGACTTTGTGTTGATTGAAACCGCACAAGACCTGCTCGGCGTAAAGTGTGCGGTGCTGGCTGCGCGACGGGCGATGGAGCTGGCGGGTCGCGAGGTGCCGATCTTCACGCAGCTTACCGTCGAGACGACCGGAACGATGTTGGTCGGCACCGATGTCGCGGCGGCACTGCCTGCGCTTGAAGCAATCGAGCCAGATGGCATCGGGCTCAACTGCGCCACCGGCCCCGATTTGATGCAGGAGCACGTCCGCTATTTGGGCCAGAACGCCAGTCGTTTTGTCGCGGTGCAACCGAATGCCGGACTGCCTCGCAATGAGGGAGGCGTGGCGACCTATGACTTAACGCCCGAGATGCTGGCCGATTTCCAAGAGCGCTTCGTTCGCGAGTTTGGCGTTTCTCTCGTCGGTGGTTGCTGTGGTACGACCCCGGCCCACATTGCGGCGGTGGCGAAGCGGGTTCGCAGTGAGCCCGTTAAGGCGTTTTACGGACGGCCTCGGCCCGAGTCGAAAGTGGCTGGTCAGGCGTCATCGTTGTACGTGGCGGTGCCGCTCGTTCAAGAGCCAGCACCACTTATCATCGGCGAGCGCAGCAACGCGAACGGCAGCAAAAAGTTCCGCGAGCTGCTCCTCCGGGAAGACTTCGAGGGTCTGGTCGAGGTCGGTCGCGAGCAAGTCGCCGAAGGTGCGCACCTCATCGATGTCTGCACCGCGTATGTGGGTCGCGATGAAGTCCGTGACATGCGAGAGGTGCTGCGTCGATACGCCACCCAAGTGACGCAGCCGTTGGTGATTGATACGACCCAGCTCGACGTGCTCGAGGAGTCTCTCAAGCTGATCGGTGGGCGGGCCGTCATAAACTCCGTCAACCTGGAAGACGGCGAGGAAAAAGCGAACCGCATTTGTGCGCTCGCCCGTCGTTACGGCGCGGCATTGGTGGTGCTGACGATCGATGAGGACGGGATGGCCAAGACGGCCGAGCGCAAGCTGGCGGTGGCGCGTCGTCTCTATCATCTAGCAGTCGACGGACACGGGTTGCCACCATCGGCGCTCCTGTTTGATCCACTGACGTTTACGATTGCTTCGGGCGATGAAGACAGTCGCAACGCAGCGGTCGAGACCCTGTCGGGCATACGCCTGATCAAAGAGTCGCTGCCCGGTGCGCTGACCTTGCTGGGTCTGTCGAACGTGAGCTTTGGCCTCAAGCCCTTCGGTCGGCAGGTTCTGAACTCGGTGTTTCTGTCAGAAGCGATCCTAAACGGTCTCGATGCCGCGATTGTGAGTCCGGCCAAGATCCTGCCGCTTGCCAAGCTCAAGGCTGAAGATGTTGAGCTGGCCCGTGATCTCATCTACGACCGTCGACAACCGGGGTACGATCCGCTGTTTAAGTTTGTCGATCGTTTTAGTGGTGAAGCGGCCGACACGGGGGCGCAGCGTAGTGAGACTGGCACCCTCGAAGAGCGCCTCGCCCGTCGGATCATTGATGGCAAGAAGGTTGGGATCGACAAGCTGCTCGAAGAGGCTCTTAACGCCGGCCACAAGCCGCTGTTTATCATCAACGAGATCCTGCTGGCCGGGATGAAGACGGTGGGTGAGCTGTTTGGTTCGGGACAGATGCAGCTTCCGTTCGTGCTCCAGTCCGCAGAAACCATGAAAGCGGCGGTGGCGTATCTAGAGCCGTTTATGGACAAGCAGAGTGGCTCTGAAAAAGGAGTGATCGTCCTTGGCACCGTCAAGGGAGACGTCCACGACATCGGCAAAAACCTGGTCGATATCATTTTGTCGAACAACGGCTATCGGGTGATCAACCTGGGAATCAAGCAGCCGATCGACGCCATCCTCGAAGCGGCAGAGCAGAACAAAGCGGACGCAGTGGGAATGTCCGGCCTGCTGGTGAAATCGACGGTGGTGATGAAGGAAAACCTGGAACTGATGGCCAGCCGTGGCTGGTCGATTCCGGTACTGTGCGGTGGGGCTGCGCTCAATCGCGCCTATGTCGAAGGACCACTGTCGGCATCGTATCGCTCTGGGGAGGTCTACTACGGAGTCGATGCGTTTTCGGGTCTGCGCCTGATGGATGAGCTGTGTGGTCACGTCAAGCCGGAGGAGCGAACCCTGACCGGGCCGGGACGCAAAAAGCTTGCTGGCCAGCGGATTCAAAACGAGATGAACAAAGCCGAAGTACGGGCCGAGGCGATGCAAGCGGCGATGGAGTACGCTCCGTCTGATGTCGTCCAGCTTGCGCACGTGCCGCAGCCGCCCTTTTGGGGGCCGCGACTGTTTGAAGGGGGACAGATCAACCTGCGCGATGTGTTCGGCTACATCAATCGGCTGGTTCTGTTCCGTGGTCAGTGGCAGTACCGTCGGGGGCGTCGCTCCGAGGAAGAATACCGACACTTTGTCACAGAGACGGTAGAGCCGAAGTTCTACAGGTGGTGTGAGCGGGCCATCGAAGGCGAACGCGTTCGGCCGGGTTTTCTGTAGGGCAACTTCCGTTGTTACT
>CALLYL010000908.1 GCA_937859535.1 uncultured Myxococcales bacterium | reverse complement strand
CCAAAGGCTGCCGGATCATTTCGCAGTATCCGGTGGTACATTAGGATCACCGTTTGATCAGCGCGCATTGCCAGCGCCAGTCGGGGTAGATCCCAGTAGCCTACGAAGCTCGGCCAGTACAGTAGTGACGCTCGTCGCACGGATGAGGGGCTCGACTCTCCGGTCATCCAAGCATTCCCCAGCCAGACGACTACTCCATCCTTCGCCAAGGTCCAGCGCAACGATTGGCCGACCATACTGCCAAGCCAGAGCGATTTCAGACAGAGTTCCCGCGCCACCGCCCACCGCGATCACGACATCTGCCATCGCAACGACCAGTGCATTTCGAGCGTAACTCATTCCAGATGGAATCACGATGTCGACCCACTCGTTAGCGTTCTCACGGTCTAGGTCTGGTAAGACTCCGATGACATCGCCCTCCCGCCATGACACGCTCTGTCTGGCCCCCCGAGACGCTGCGGCCATTACTCCGCCCATTCCTCCTGTCACCAAGCGATATCCCAACCCGATAACGCCGCATCCGAGTTGCTCAGCGGCCAAAAGCATCGGTTGCGGTGCGTGGGCACCACCCACCACTGCCACGACTGCTCTTCGAGAATTCATATCGAGAGGGTCTCCTTATACCACGCGATGGTATGAATCAGCCCCGAGACCAGGTCGAAACGAGGGCGATAGCCAAGATCGCTCATCGCCGCGCTCAGATCGGCCAGACTGCTGCGAGCGTCACCACGTCGCCCTTGATCGAACACCGGCAATGGCACGGGCCCAAGCTGTTCCGCGATTTGGTCATACAGTGACTTGATTGTGTGCGCGGTGCCACAGCCAATGTTGTAGACGCGCCCCGAGAGAGTTGTCCCTGCGAGCAGCGCCCGTAGGTTGGCGTCGACTACATTTTCGATGTAGGTAAAGTCCCGTGCAGCTGATCCATCGCCGAAAATGACAGGAGCGTCGCCACGTAGACATGCCTTGATAAATCGTGGCACCACGGCACCATATTCGCTGCAAGTCGACTGGCGTGGTCCAAAAACGTTGAAGTAGCGTAGGCCAATCGTCACAAGTTGGTACTCAGCGGCAAAGGTCTGGGCCAGTTCTTCTGCTGCAAGCTTGCTGATAGCGTAGGGACTTCGCGGCATGCACCTGTCTTGTTCACGGCATGGCACCTGACTCTGCGGACCATATACGGAACTACTTGATGCGTAGACGACACGTTGAACGCCGGCGTCCCGTGCGGCTTCCAGCAGGGTCAACAACCCGAGCAAATTGACCATGAGCGATTCGCGGGGCCTCGCAAAGGAACGGAGGGCTGAGTTGTGCGCCGCTTGGTGCAGGACCGCAGAGACTCCCTCGCATAGCATGCGGCAGAGAGTGGGATCACAGAGATCCCCACGAACGAAGTGGAAGCGCGGAGTTCCAATGGGGGGGAGATTCTCCTGCCGACCAGTAGAGAAGTCGTCGAGTCCGACAACCTCGTAGTTTTCTGCCAGGAGTCGCTCAACCAAGTGAGAGCCGATGAATCCAGCCGCACCGGTGACGAGAATACGGGCTATTCCATTGCCCGCCATGATCTAGGTTCCACCCCATGGCAGCACGCTGTAAATCTTGCTGTGGCGTTCAGAGTCGCTCAGATCGACCCAGCCCATCTGTCGCCCCGTAGTCAGATCCAACCAGACCACTCCGGTCGTTGAGCCCTCAGGTGTACGATCACACCAGCGATGGCTCGGCAGCCGATCTCGCTTGACCTCCGTAAGTCCTACCGCTGCTGAAATACCCTCTGAGTCTGTCCGGATAAGTAATCCGCGACACCAACCATATCTGCCGGTTTGCTCGGCAATGTCCCAGCAGCGAGCAGGCTCCACTGAGTCACGAGCAGCGCTCATGTCTCGATGAGAGTCACCCAGTACATCATCGACCAGCCGGAGCGCCCAGACCTTGCCATCGATCGTTGTGAAATAGAACCAGCCATCTACCCCAACACCATCGTGTGGAAAACTACCTGCCCGTTGATAGAGCACACGTAGCGTACCCAAGTCACGAATCGAACCGTCTCGGAAACACGTCACCAATGTCTGAGTCGGGAGCAGGCATGTGTGGTTCGGATGCAGCCGGTCGGGCAGCTTGCCCTGCCAATAGGGAGTCACAGCCCGCATCGACTGTGCGGTGTGGTAGCCATCGTCCTCTTCGATTCGACCAGCACCAGTGATTGAGGAATGCCACTGCGCGCCCGCACCTTTGCCAGGTTCCCAACCGACATCATTCACATCGATGCTCAACGATGGCAAGAGGCCATGCATCTTACTGGCCAACACCCACGATGGGGTCAGCATGTACGAACCGACAAACCGACCGTCCGTTGAAAATACATCTATTTCATCGCTGCCGGTGTTTGAGACATAGATTCGCCCACCCCCAGCAGCGACGTGATGCAGATCATTGAACGATGGCATATGCAAGATCCCATCCACGGTCCAGGTTTGGGCATTTACACGGAAAACGGCAGCGTGACCGGCTGCATACACTGCCCTGCCATCTTCGCTCAGACAGGCACCAGTAAAGCCTCGTGAGACAACTCGCAACTGAGGAGGGGGGAGATACGACAACAGTACCTCGCTGTGGCCCGTTGCCAAATCTACGCCAACGAGCCGACACTCACCGCTGTCATCAAAGAAGCCAAGGCTCACCAGTACCTTCATGTCCACAGACTCCGCCAGCTCTGCTCGATAGCCGAGAGCCTTGACATCGCCACCGATAAATTCTGAGCAGCCATCTCAATCTCCGTGGTTGTCGCTACTTCACAGGACAAGACCCCGGTCCGTAGGATACTGAGGGTTCCAGAAACTCGCGCCAACTCGATGCGAATGGAATCTTCTGCTGAGCTAGCCCACCAAACGTCCGTCCGTTCACCATAGCGAGCAACCTCAAATCGAGTGATCTGCGCCATCGCCGATGCGAATGCCGTTCGAACCTGGGCCACCCGTTGTTCCAAGAGCGTTAAGGGATTGAGACAGCGGCCTCTGAGCTGGGATGCAACCAGCCGGGACAGCACGGTGCCCCCAATTTGCGATAGCAGAAACTGGCGAAGTTTGGGAATCTCCGATGACAGCATCGGGCTGCTCCCATCCTGCGGCTTGCGGTAGTGATGAACGGGAAAAGGAGCCTGATAGACAGAGACCCCAGACACGTTTGCTGCAAGGTGCGCCCACACCGTATCACCGCGACGGGATACGACATCCTGGGTCAATCGCAGGGCCAAGTAAGGAGCCGCGAAGAGTGCATCCAAGTCAAAGAAGACAGCATTGCCTCCGCGTGCCGTGGTCGGAATCATAGGTAGGTCAGGTTGATGTACGAGGAGTCGGGTTGCAGGCTGTCCATGAAGAACGGAGGAAAAGGCACGCAGGTGTGCAAGTAGTGCTTCACGCACAGATAGTCTGTCTGCTGTGACATCTGGCTCCCAGTCGAACGGGATCCCCAAGTGTGACGTTCCCAAGTCCGACGTGTCATAGTAATAATCCGGCAAGTGACGTGGATTTGTGTGTGGATAGTATGGTGCGTTCGGATTTTGCCGTTGCGCCGAATCGATGTGTTCAATGAGATCAAAAATCTGGAGATAGAGGAAACAGAAGCCAGGAATCGGTGGACAGCCAGTATTCCCACCAATGAGAACGGAAATCTCAGGATGCTCTCGATAGATCTGGTTGAGCGTGCTTCGCAGGCTATTCAGAGGGTGGGAGAGAAGGCCCTGCGCAGAAGCCTCGATGCGCTCCAGTCGCAGGTCATCATCTAGCATCCAAACGGCGACCGGCCCATAGGAATCATTGGGATGCGGCAACGGAGGCCGCCCAGCAAGCGAACTGGGGTGCGCAAAGTGGTTCGCCAACAAGCCAACCTGCACCATTCGACTGGTGGCTATGCCCACCGATGCCGATTCACGGCTATCAGCGCATAGACCAGCGGAACGAAGTTTCTGGTGTACGTTCCGAACGATTGCCTCGCTTCCTAGCTGTGTCGGGAGACCAGCGGCAGACAGTGCAACCGCGGCGGCGAAGTTGTCGCGCACACACGATGGGTCGGTGCTGTTGTCGAACGCGAGGATACCCGCACCTGGCTGACGCTCCTGAGACCCGAGCCCATCACGCAACAGTCCTTGACCAAGTTCCCACAAGCCACCAGGGCGGTCCATAAGACCCACGCTCACTAGGAGTCGAAGTGCCGGGGGGTTCTGAGTAGGAACTATCTCCAGATTTTCATCTGAACTCGTGAACCACCACCGCTGGGTTTGAGATTCGATGGTTCGCAGAGCGGCCTGAACCGGTAACGATCCGAGTCCAAACAGTTGCGTTAGAACCTCTCCTACTGCACGGGCACTTGGCAAGAAGCGTCGTCCCACAGGTCCGACACCATATCGCTCAAGCCAACAGTCCCGCAGGCAGAGGAGTCGCTCCGACGTCATTCGGACTACCCGGAGCCCGGTCAGGAACGGTCCGAAGCCTATCCGCGTGTGGTGATCCACGATGATGCGTTCAAACATCGAATAGGCCACCATCTGGGGGTCGAGCGTGTACACGACTTTCCATGTACCATCTGGCAAAAGTCGAAGCACACGGTGGGTCGCTCCAGCTGACACAGGCAGTGACACTGGCTCGATCCGAAACCTCCACCCGTAGGCTGTCTGCTCATCCAGCGATTCCTCTAGATCATTGCTGCGATCGAGCGGAAATGGCTTCAAATAGGGATGACCGTTCGCAACGTCGCATAGCCATCTCTGTCCCTCAAGGTGGACAATGACGACCAAGTGGTCTCCTGGTGCGCCGATTGTTGCGGCAGCCAAGTGCGCATCGAAACCCAGGCTACGTAGTAGCACTGCAAACGGAGGAGAGAGGACATGGCAAGTCCCTCCATGTCCGCTAACAGCACCTTCAACGGCTGCATCGACAGAAGGTAGGCCAGGGTGAGATCCTGCCGCTGCAAGCAACGCCAGGTTGTGGAACGGTATTGCCCGTAGGTGCGCGGCCTGCAACGTACAGAGCGTCGCCAAATCGATCGCCGTAGGCCTCTGGACACCCAGTCTGTCCAAATAGGCAGACAGTGAACTCGGGCCCAAGAGCGACAGAGCTGGATCCTGCTCAGTCATGCCTCAGCTCGTGCCGTGCGATCGACCCAGCGAAACATCTGTCTCAGTTCCTCCCGATGAAGCTGAAACGTCCAGGTGGGAATGGATTCGTCGCCGCGATGAATTCGAGCCCGTGAGTCATTGATGCCAATAGCGAGGTAGCGCGCCATCGCGGGGAGGTTGTGGTTAAACGGACAGCCACCCACGACTTCGGACTTGTTCAGGCTCCGCCACTCTTCTCGCGTAGCCAAACGGTGACGGCTGGCGAGCAATCGTAAGGATAGTAGAAGCTCGCGGAGTGCGGGGTCAGGAGCGCGACTCTCATCGGGGATGGCGCCGATAGTTCGCGCTAGTAACCTAAGCGTTCCGTCTGCGTGATCGTGATATCCGGTCTCATCGAGCCATACGGTGGGTCGCAGGGATTGCATGAGCTTAGGGAAGTGTATGTGTGCGAATCGTGAGCCAGTCTCTTCTTCGCCTTGGAGCAGAAAATGAAGCGCTGGTGTCTCTCGAATTCCTGCGATTGCTGCGATGCGCACGGCCAGTGGCCCTTTGTTGTCAGCAACGCCTCTCCCGAAAATCCGAGGAAAGTGTACCGAAGATGAAGCACCACCATCATCAGGCACCTCAGTGATAGCCATCGGAGGATAGGTAAACTCGGCGCTCCCCAATGGAGCAACGTCGTAGTGTCCGTACATGACAACCGACCCATGGAGGCCCCGTGCGGGTCGGTGTGCAGTTAGAATCGGGGGCCCACTGCCTACAATCGTGTCTACTGAGAATCCGATGGAAGTGAGCCTCTGACGCAGAACCTCGACGCAATCCTGATGGCCATGACCATCAGGCC
>CALLYL010000907.1 GCA_937859535.1 uncultured Myxococcales bacterium | reverse complement strand
TGACGGTAAAGTCCCGGCGGCGGGCGTCCTGCTCAGCGGTGCCAAAGACATTGTCACGATGGATGTATAGCTCGTCGGCAGGTCCGGGTGCGCCTTCTTCGTCCTCGCGAGGGTTGGCGCGAAACGTCGCCGTCTCGATGATCTTGTTTCCGAAGATGATGTGAGCCAGTCGGAAGCGGCGACCAATGATGCGGCAGTTGCGGAACAGCTCGCGCAGCTCGCTCGGAGTGGCATCGGTGGCGATGTCGAAGTCTTTGGGGGCCCGACCGAGGAGCAAGTCGCGCACACAGCCACCGACGAGGTAAGCCTTGTGGCCACTGCGCGTAAGGTGACGGATCACCTTCTGGGCCTCGGGGATAATTTTATCTAGCGGAATGACCGTCGCAGACATGCCGACTAGGGGCCTACCACAAAGCGGGCTGGTTTCGCAATTTCTCCCTCGGATATGTCGTTCGATAGTGGAGAGAGGAGGCAGGGCGGGGCGGGGCGGCGGGTTTATTCGACCCGGTGAATTTGCATCGTGTTCGTCGACAGGCCGGAGCGAAACGGGATCGCCATCGTCAGGATGACGTGCTGGCCGCACTGGGCGAGGCCGCGTTCCCGAAGCAGGGAGAGCACGGCGCGGATCATCGCGGTTTCTTCATCGGCTTGTGGGGCCATCATCGGCAGGATGCCCCAGTAGCCAGCGAGCTGGTTGTACACTTCGACGCTGGAGGTCATTCCCACGAGCAGTGCCTCGGGCCGATATTCCGAGAGCAAGCGAGCCGCACCACCGGAGTTGCTGAGCGCAACGATCACCGGGGCCTCCACGAGCCGTGAGGCCACCACCGCCGCGTGGGCCACGGCATTCGAGGTGACGCGAATCATCGGCCACTCGAGCTGTCGCATGAGCTTGAAATAGCGCTCACTTTGCTCGACCTCGCGGATGATGCGGTCCATGGTGCGGACGGCCAGCAGCGGATACTTTCCAGAGGCTGACTCAGCCGACAGCATCAGCGCGTCGGACGCATCCATGATGGCATTGGCAACGTCGCTGGCTTCGGCGCGGGTGGGGCGGGCGTTCTGGGTCATCGACTCCAGCATCTGCGTGGCGGTGATGACCAGCTTGGCGCGGGAGTTGGCCAGCTCAATCGCGCTCTTTTGAACGAGCGGCACTTTTTCCGGTCCCAGCTCGACGCCGAGATCCCCACGGGCGACCATGATTCCGTCGGCAGCATCGATGATCTCTTCGAGCCTATCGACCGCTTCGGGCTTTTCAATCTTGGCGATGATCAGCGTGGGCGGGCGGCTCTGGCTTTCGGGAATGTTCTTGCGAGCGGCGGCGATGGCGGCGCGGGCTTCGTGAATGTCTTGGGCGGAGCGCACAAACGACAGCGCCAGGAAGTCGACGCCGAACTGCTGACCGACGATCAGGTCGGCGTGGTCCTTTTCTGACATCGATGGGGCCGAGACCCGCACGCCCGGCAGGTTGATGCCCTTGTTGTTCGACAGCGGCCCACCAATCAGGACTCGCGTGACGACCTCGTGGCCTTCAATCGAGAGCACTTCGACTTGCAGCAGTCCATCGTCGAGAAGCAGCACGTTGCCAGGTCGCGCATCACCCGGCAGACCGTCGTAGGTGACGCTGGCGCGATTGGCATCACCGAGAATTTCCTCGGTGGTCAGGATGAACTCACTGCCCGCTTCGAGTACGGTGCCCGGCTTCATCTTGCCGACGCGGATCTTTGGACCTTGCAGATCCTGGAGGATGGCGACGGCGCGCCCACGACGGGCGGCTTGTTCACGCACAGCGTTGAAGGTACTGCGGTGATCTTCGACGCTACCGTGAGAAAAGTTGAGCCGAGCGACGTTCATTCCTTCGTCGATGAGGTGACCAATGACTTCGGGCGTGCGACTCGCCGGGCCAATGGTGCAGACGATCTTGGCCCGTCGGAACGGGCTGGCGAAGGGATGCTTCTTTAGGGAAACAGAGGAGGAGGGGGCCTCAGACATCGTAGCTTTGGTTATATCGCGACCGGCCCGCCGCGTGTGGTGCTTTCTCGGGGGGAGCTACTTCGACAGGATGACAAAGCCACGGGCTGGGACACTGACGGTCGGGCCACTTACCGAGCCACCACTGACCTGGTCGGTCAGTGCCATCGCTGGAAGACCGGAGACGCTCTTGGCCGAGTCAGCGCGGTTGACCGCGACGTAGACCGTATCGGTGCCGTCGACCATGCTGTAGGCCCAGGTGTCGTCGGACTGCGACAGCGTGGTGCGGGTGCCGCGACGAAGGCTGCTGTGGGCCTTGCGAATGGTGCCAAGCTTCTTCATTCGGTCGAGCAGCCACTTCTGCCCGCCGTTATAGCCGCCGGTGTTCCAGTCCATCATGCGACGGTTGTCGGGGTCGCCCGCGCCCGCAAGTCCAATCTCGTCGCCGTAGTAAATGAGAGGGACGCCCCGGTTGGTCATGAGAATCGCCTGGGCCAGGCCGAGGCGCTCGTAGGCTTCGGTTTCTGAGACCGTGCTCGGTCGGTTCGGGTCGAAGTTCTTGTCTTTGCCACCCGCCCACATGTCGTTCCACAGCGGTGAGTTCTGGGCGAGGTGAATCGAGCGCGGCACATCGTGGTTGCCAATGAACGTCGAGTTGAGCCCGGTTCCATAGAAGCTGACGTTCGAGTCCATGAAGTTGACGAGGTCTTGCATCCTGCCCTGACGGAGCAGCACCTTGCCGCCCAGCTCGGAGCGCAGCGGGAAGTCGAACTGGCCATCGAGCTTTTTACACGGATCGACGAACGACTTGATCAGGTCGCGGCTGCCGGTATAGGTCTCCCCGACGAGATAGATGTGCTGCTTTTTGACCGTCTCGACCTCTTTGGTGATGCGGTCGCGGAGGTCGGTCAGCCAGGCCACCTCGATGTGCTTGACCGCGTCGAGCCGGAAGCCATCCAGGTCGTAGTTTTTCATCCATGACAGCGCATTGTCGACGGAGTAGTTGCGGGCCGCGCTGTTGTTAAAGTCAAAGTCGGGCAGGTAGTCACGGAACCAGCACACCGAGGCCTTGCCGCCTTCCCACGGACAGTCGGCTGAACCACAGATGCACTGGCGCCCACCACCGAGGTCGAGCGGGTTAAACCAGCTCTTGTTCATCGCGTAGACGGGCGAGTCCTTGTGGACGTGGTTCATGGCGTAGTCGATCAGCACCTTGATGCCGCGCTTGTGGGCCTCGGCGATGACGGCTTTTAGCTCGGACTCGGTGCCAAAGCGGCGCTCGGGTTTGGACAGATCGCGAGGCCAGTAGCCGTGATAGCCGGTGTAGTTTCGGCCATCGTCACCAATGCCGATGTTGTCGGTGCCATCCATCGGAACGGTCAGCCACAAGGCGTTGACGCCGAGCGCTTCGAAGTAGCCGTCCTTGAGCTTTTGCAACAGGCCCGCCCAGTCGCCGCCTTTCCAGTTGGCCGAGGGATCGACGCCACCGCCCATGTACGGGATGTTGTTGGCCGCATTGCCATCGAAGAAGCGGTCGACGAACACGAAGTACATCACCGCATCGCGCCAGTCGAAGTCGCCAGCGGTCGCGGAGCAAGTCGGCGCGGGCTTTTCGCAGGTGTACTT
>CALLYL010000906.1 GCA_937859535.1 uncultured Myxococcales bacterium | reverse complement strand
TAGTGCTCCGCAGCGCACCGTCCCGAGCGTTAGGGACGGTCGCTCGCTCGGGGGGTTAGCGCAGCACTCGACAGAGATCGTTGCGCAGCGTTCGTGGCGGGGTCGTCGCCGGCGCGCAGGTCGTTGCACAGAGGTTGCTCTTGCACTGACTGGCCTGCATGCACATCTGACCGTCATCGAGTGGTGCGCCGCACGTCAGGTTCGGCAAACACACCAGCTTGGCCCCGGTCGTGTCACAGGACAGGCTGGCCATGCATGACTCGCCGTTCTTGGGCAGCGGCTTACACGTTTTGCTCATCGTTTCGCAAAACAAGTTGTTGCCGCATCGTCCGGTCGTGCAATTTTCGCCGCTGCCGAGGAATTTTGTACAGGCGCGGTTTAGCCCATCACAGTAGGCATTGGCGACGCAGAAGTTGGTTCCGGCAGGATCACAGGCCGCGCCAACGGCGACGGTTCCGACGATGACTCGGCCACAGACGGCGCTTGGGTCGGGCAGGGCGGTCAATAGGACGTCGCAGCCATCGTAGCGGGAGCGCTGTCCATCGAGGCAGGCTTGGGCCGCTTGGGTGTCGATGGTCAGCTTGCCGGCATCAATGTATCGCTGGGTGTCGAGCGTGCTACGTACGAGGGAGTTATCGACCGAGGTGGAGCACTTGACTCCACAACAGCGAGCCTGGGCCTCGCACACGACCTGATTTTGAGCCATCAGGAACTCGTAGTACGTGGTCGGAGCGGAAGTGGGACTGACGCCGCAGGCTGCGGAAAGAAGAAGGCCGACGGACAAGAGCTGGTTGCGCATGGTTGTTCCTCTTGAGCTTGATCCGTCGCGCTAGAACACGCCGAGCGCGCCGATGGTGCCGTACATTCCAACGAAGTCATACTGCTCGGATCGTAGACCCGAGGGAGTATTCAGCTTCTCGAAGATATGATCGCCCGAGAAGCCTGCCGATAGCGAGAGCGCAAATTGCGGACGCGCCCACCAACGTAGCCCCGGCCCAATCTGGTACGAGAGCTGGAAGTTGTGTGAATCGGGAGTCGGAAGATACGCTTCGGGGATCGTTGGATCGTTGCTGCGCCGGGTGATGGTGGTGCCAAGGCCCATCTGGAACGCTCCAAACAGCTCGACGCGGCCATCCCGAGAGCGCAGGGCATCGATCTGGATCGTTGGTGCAAACTGGAAGCTGGTGTCAGCGCGGGTCACAGTGCTTTTGTGCGCGCCCGCGACATACGTGGCCGAGTTGCCCAGGTGCCCGATCGAGAAGCCAAGACCGACGAGGAATCGGCTAAACCGGTAACCGACCATGATTTGACCAAACAGACCACCGGGGACTCCGCTGGGGCCGCCGTCATCCGGTGCGATGAACGCAAAGCGACTGCCGAATCCCAGAGAAACGGCCAGACCTGCGGGCTTGACCGCGCCGCTACCCCCCGATTCAGCGCCAGTGCTTTCAATTGGAGCGGGGAGCGTGCTCGTGGAGCTGCTTGGGTCCGAGCCAGCACCACCGGCAGCGGGAACGGTCGATGGATCGGCCTGGGGAAGGGCGTATGCCGGGCTCGCCAAGCAGCCAAGCAAAGGAAGCAATGCGCCAATGCGAACAGAGGTCAGGTGACGTTGCATCAGAAGTCCTAGAAGGCGAAACAATCAGGCGTGGATGAACCAAGCGGCAGGAGCGCCGCTCAACTTAGGAACGAGGGGCTGCCAGCAGCGGACAGTTTACGTAAAACGGTGCTGAGAACCCGCCGTCAACGACCAAGCGGTAGATGTGGCACTCGGAACGGCTCGTGGGTTGGAGCGCACGTCCCTCGAAGGTTCCGACGCTTTCGGCGTTGCGGAACAGCTCTCCTTCGCCGCCTTCCCAGCGGATGTCGATGTGCTGCTGGGCGACGATGTGATCTCCAACGCCAGCGGCCACCGGCTGGTCGTCTGCAAAGACGCGTAGTCCACACGGCAGCGGTGAGCGTACACATACGCGACCATTCGCCAGACCCTGACGAAGTGCCTCCGGCGTGCGGTCGGGGGCTGCAATATAGATGGTGGGACGAATTGTCGCGTCTCGACTGTCGCTTCCGCCAATTGGGATGAGCCGTCGCTTCTTGCGCATGATTTCCAGGTCAAGACGGCTCATCACCGCCGATAACGAAGCCACCGGATCGCCCTGGACGTATTGGTCACGCCACACCGACACCGGCACACTGTACGCTTCCATACCGTCGTACAGGTTATTGATCGCGAGGAGGTCTTTGGGATAACCAGCCGACGGCTTGGTCATCGGCTTCCAGCTATGATCGACACTGTTAAAGTGTTGGGGCGAATCAACCGGTGCCTTCAGCGGCGTGGCAAGCGGTGAGTTTAGGTACACCAGCGCGCCGCGCATCCAGAGCAAGTTGATAAATGCCGTCGGATTGGTCCGCAGATCGTCCCGAGAGACTTCGTTTAGCGCCTTGGGAATGTCAACGCCAACAATCGTTGCCGAGCCGTTTTTCTCGTCGACGTACTCTGCCCCGACCATCATCAGAGGCATCTTCTCGGTCATCGCCGACATCGTTTGCTGGAGCGACTGCCACTCACGACGCACCCGCTCGAACTGGTCAGCACTTTCCCAGAAGCGAGCCGGAATCTGCGGGGTGACGAATACAAAGTCGAGTCCCGATTTACCCAGCAGATCCACCGATTCCTTGAGTGAGCGCTCAACTTTCTTTGGATCGTCGGGCGGGCTGATGTGAAAGTTCATGTCGCCGGCCCACAGTCGCTGCGTCCCTTGCATCTGCACGGACTTGTGCGACTTGGGCTCGTAAGCAGCTCTGACCGACAGAGCGGATAGCATCGACTGACAAGCGCCCGCTGAAAGCAGCGTTCCCACCGCGATACCGGTCGCGAGCAGCTTCGGCGAAGTGCCCCGCTGACTGACCGTCCGTGCCACGTTCCGCGCAATTTCTTTCATCAGCGCGATAGTAGGGGGCATTTGTGGCCAAAGTCAAAGGTCGAGAGCGCTTGTCATCCGGGGTTTGTTTCTCGTCGTGGGCGGCGTGCCTTGCGGCGTGCGTTGTGTCGCCAGTCGGAGATGCCCCCGATCAACGAACCCAGTCCAAACCAGACACACAGACCCGCGATGGCCAAACCCAGGATTTGCGGCTGAAAGAAACCAACTCCACCAAGCGACAACAGCAACAGTGCCGCCACAATCGAAACGCTCCACGCCGAGCGTTCGTAGCGGCGACGGAGAGCAACCCCAAGGACGGCGGCACTCGCTCGCACGACCACAGCCCCGGCTCGTCCTCCGACCAGCACCGGTGGTGGCGGGGAAACGGGTTTGGTGGGTGATTCCATGGCCGAGGGTCGCACTGGCTCGGTTTCGCTGGTAGCGCTTCCGCCCTGTCGAGCCCTTCGCGTGCTGAGATGAATTTCTCGACTGGTCGACAAATCTCGCAAAAACATCTGCTCAGCAGCCCGTCCAAATCCAGCATCCTCAACGACGACGTCTAATTCCCAGTTGGTTAGCAGGCTTGCCAGGTTCAGATTCGACGAACCGACGCGACACCACATACCATCGACGACGGTGGTTTTGGCATGCAGCATTGGCCCTTGCCACTCAAAAATTCGAACGCCAGCCTCCAGCAGGCCCATGTATCCAGCCCGGCTCATCCAGGCAATCCAAGCAATGTCGGAGCGACCCGGGACCAGGACTCGCACATCGACACCATCGCGAGCTGCTGCGGTCAGCGCTTCATACATGGTCGGCGGGGTCAAAAAGTAGGCATCGGTGATCCAAATTCGCGATGCCGCGTTGGCGAACAAGACTTGGGTCAGCCGGTAGATACGCGATCGCCCAGGTAGACCCGATACCACTCGCAGCGGTGCATGGGCACACGGAGTGTCTTCTTGTTGCTCGCTTGAGCTCGGCGGGATCGGTCCAGTGGAGAGTACGTCAGATGGCATGCGCACTCGCTCAGGGAGTCCAGGTCCGGTTTCCTGCCAGGTTTCGGCGAATGCCAGGCACAGCTCTGCTGCCGCTGGGCCCTCGAAGCGGATGGCGGTATCGCGCCATGGCGATAGGCCACGCACTGGGTCACCTGCCCATGGATCTCCCACGCACAGCCCACCGACGTGACCAATCTGTCCATCAATGCACATCACCTTGCGGTGGTTTCGCTGGAGCAGCCGCAGTGGCTCGGACAAGCGTAAAGAGCGGAACGCACGAACCCTGACCCCCGCACGCTGCAGCTTGACCCACAACGTCCGGCTGGTGCTCAGGCTGCCCAACCAGTCGAAGAGTACGAAGACCTCGATGCCGGCGCGGGCTCGCTCCATCAGCGCTTCGGCGATCTGGTTGCCAATGCGATCCGAGCGAAAGATGTAATTTTCGAAGAGGATGAAGCGTTTGGCGCGTGCGATGTCGTCGAGCCATGACGCAAATACCGCCGGTCCGTCACGAAGCAACGTAACCGTGTTGCCGGGGATTTTAGGGGCATCTCCAGCGCGGCGAATCGCTCGGTCAGGGTCTTGGCGATCGTTCA
>CALLYL010000905.1 GCA_937859535.1 uncultured Myxococcales bacterium | reverse complement strand
GACATGGCCTCGGTTGATGGCAGCAATCGCCGCCTGCAAATCCGAGTACGCCGTCACTAGCATCCGCACAATGTCGGGATGACTTGATTGCACCCGCTCGCACAGGTCGATGCCACTCATGCCCGGCATCCGCTGGTCCGCCATCAGCACCGCGATGTCGGGGTTCTGCGAAATCAGCAGCAGTGCTTCGTCCCCGCTGCGCGCCACGACCACCTCATAGGTGGGCTCAGCAATGGCACGAAACGCCAGCAGGTTGGCTCGATCATCGTCGACATAGAGGACGACGGCGCGGCGCTCACCGCTCTGCGCTGGCTTTGGGCTCTTCATGCCGCCGCTCCCTGACTCTGATTGGTGGTGCTAGTGGCCGCGATGGGACCAGCCACCGGTAGCTCGATGATGAACGCCGCACCACGCCCATGCACGCTACCGACCCGTAGCGAGCCACCATGCGCCTCAATGATCTGCCTCGACAGGTACAAGCCTAGGCCGGTGCCCTCACCGGGTGCGCGAGTCGTAAAGAAAGGATCGAAGATCCGCTCGCGATTCTCGACAGGGACGCCCATGCCTTCATCGTGGACCACTAGCGAGATGCTGTCGCGATCGGTTTCCGACAGCGTCAGTGAGATCCGACCGGACTGAGGACTGGCCCGTACTGCATTGTCGAGCAGGTTGAGGAACACCTGATTGAGCTGGCGAGGCCTCGCCACAATCAGCCGCTCGGTGCGAAAGTCGCGCACGATCTGGATCGATGAGGCCCGCAGCCGATCAGCGAGCAACCGCAGCGTCGTATCTAGCCCTTTTTGCACGTCGAACAAAGACAGCCCTTCCCCATCAGCCGGACGGGCATGTTCGGTGAGCGCGGTCGTGATCTCGGCAATTCGCCCGACGCACTCTTCCATCATGTCGAGGATCTCGGCTTGCAGCGCTGGGGCCATCTCGTCGCGTTTGCGGAGCGCGGCCGCCCCCGTGTTGATCGCGTTGAGCGGGTTCTTGATCTCGTGAGCAACCCCTGCTGCCAACGTGCCGACCGCTGCCAGCCGCGCCGCATTGGCGACCTGCGCCGTGAGTCGCCGCAGCTTAAGCTGTACCGCCACCCGCATCAGCAGCTCGCGGGGACTGAACGGCTTGACCAGATAGTCATCGGCCCCGTGACTAAAGCCCTCAATCGTCTCATCGATGCCGTTGCGCGCCGTGAGTAAGATCACCGGCAACGTTCGGGTCCGTAGGTCGCGCTTGACCTGCTGGCACAGCTCGATGCCCGACATCTGCGGCATCATCACGTCGGCCAGCACCAAATCAGGCAGCCGCTCCTGAATGCTATCGAGCGCCGCTTTGCCATCACAGGCGGTGGTCACGCTGTAGTACGGTGCCAGCAGCTCTTGCAGGAACTTCCGCAGGTCGACGTTGTCCTCGGCAATCAAGACGTGCGCACGACTGTGGCCACCGCCCGATGCCAGCACCGGAATGGCCTGGCTGGAGTTGCCTTTGGCCGCAGGTTCTAACCGAGGATCAAGCGCCCCATCCAGATGAACCAGTGCTTGCTGCACGCTCGCTGGTCGGAGCGACTCACTCTGCGGACTCGACGGCGGATGAGAGGGTGAGTCCATCATCGCATCGCGCAGGTGCTCATTGCCAAGCTGTAGGCGGACCGTAAAGGTAGCCCCTTCGCCAGACTTGCTCTTCACCCGCACCGAGCCACCGTGCAGCTCGACCAGCTCCTTGACCAAAGCCAAGCCGATGCCCGCCCCACCCTGCTTGCGGCCCGCCGACTCCACCCGACGGAAGCGCTCGAAGATATAGGGCTGCTCGCTCTCGGGGATGCCAAGTCCACTGTCCCGAATCTCGATCTCGACTGCGTCACTCAGATAGTGCAGCGCGACATGAATGCTGCCGCCTCGATCTGTAAACTTGAGCGCGTTACCAAGCAGGTTGGTCAGTACGACCTCCAGCTTCTCGCTATCGCCCATCAGCGAACCAGGTGCCGGACCCTCGGGCACCACCAACTCCAACTTGATGCCCATGCTGTCAGCGGCAGGCTGAAACGCAGCAACGACGCTCTGCACAAGCTGCGGCACGTCGAGGTTGATGACCCGCAGCCGAAGCTGCCCCGCCTCAAGACGTGCCAAGTCGAGCAGACCGTCGATCAATCGGTGCAGTCGCAAACCATTGCGCAGCACCACCTGCAGGGCGTTGCGATGGATATCCGGTAGACCACTGCGTGACAGCATCTCCTCGATCGGTGCCGTAATCAGCGCCAGAGGAGTACGTAGCTCGTGTGAGATGTTGGTGAAGAACTGGTTCTTGAGCCGATCCAGCTCCTGGATCCGCTCGATCGAGGTTTGCAGTTCGGCACTCGTCCGCGACAGGGCGGTCTTGGCTTCCCACTCGCGGTGCGCTTGGTTGTAGCGCATCACATTGGCCGCCACGGCAATGATGCTCGTCAGCACCAAGAAATAGAGGTTGTTGAAGAACGCTCCATATAGGTTCGGATGGCCCCACAGCGCCGGCACAAGCCACATCAGCAGCACCAGCGCGCACACCCCCAGCGCCTGTCGCGCACTCCAAACGTAGACGAGTCCCGACCCGAGGATGCACAGATTGAGCCCGGCGTAATACGGTGAGCTGGCGGGTGCATCCAGTCGGATGATCATCAACTCGATGGCCCCGGTGCACGCCAAGATTACGATGGTGATGAGCAGATAGCTGTGTCGACGCAGGCTGCTCAGCCGTGACAGCCCGAGGATCCCGAGCGACACCGCCGCTGCAATCATGCGCAGGACCAAGAACTCACCGACGAACTGACGGTTGGTAAACAGGTCCAGCGACAGCCCTGCGGGCATCAGCACCGCACACAGGATGCAGGTCAGACGCACCGCCGCGTAGTTGTAGTCTTGAAGGTAGGACTTGAAGTCAGCGGTCATTTCTGAAGGACAAGGAAGAGGTTCACGCCGAGCGGCTCCGCTTCGACACGAAACTGTGTCGGCGCGGGCCGTAGCAGTTTCGCTTTATCAAGCAACTGCTGGCGGGTGCGATGAATCAAGAACCACTCGGCAAAGTACTCCATGAAGTAGCGCGTTGGGTTCGACTGATCGACATTGCCAACCAAAATCTGTCCGCCCTCATCGACCCCATCGTAAAGCGCGGACAGTAACGCCACAAAGCTGCGGTCCGATAGGTAGTCAAATAGTCCGGCACTGTAAATGAGCTGGCGAGAACCCATCGTGTAGCCGAGTCGACCCCCGCAGAGTAGACGCCGAACCGACTCACGCACAAAATGGATCTGGGCTCCGGTTCGTTCGGCCAGCGGCGTCAAGCGCCGTTCGCAGTAGCCGATCGCTCGCACGTCCTGATCAATCAGCATCACGTCGAGCATCGGCCCAAGATGCGGCTCGTTTTCCAGCAGGTGCTCGATCTCGCGAGCAGGCCCGCTCCCTACCGAGGCGATCCGCGTCCGCGCCTTGCCCCCCGCCGAGTTTGCCCGAACCGCTGCCCGGATCTTGTCCTGCAGAAACGAAATGCGGTTGATGTTGGCTCGAGCCGCAACCTCACTGGTGGTGCTCATGTTGAGCACCTTGCCGAACAAGCTACAGCCATCGACGCTACTCGGGCGGTAGAGCATGTTCATCATTTCGTAGTCGCCTGCATAGCCGAGAGGCTTCTTATGGGCTCGCCTCACAAACGGCGCGAGCATGAACAGCTCGCCCAGGTGATGTTGCGCATAGGCCCGGTGGGCTGCGTGTTCATCATCGGTCAGCCCGCCCAACATGGGCCCCATCTGATGACTGGCGGTTTGCACCCGCTGAATGATGCGCGGCCCAACCTCGGCGATGTACTGCGCGCAGATCTGATCGCGGGTAAACAAGTCTTCGCTCTCTAGCGCCGACTCTTCTTGGTCCAGAAAGGACCGCATCCGCTCTAGGTAGTTGCGAAGATCGGACACCCACTCTTTAAACATCGGCAGGATCCGGGTCGCATCGGCCACTCGCTCGGCCTGATCGCAGCGCGCCGCAAACCGATAGCGCGTCTGGCGCTCATAGAGCAGCGGCAGATCGACCACACCCTTTTTGATCTGAAGCCCGACCACAAGATCCTCACCATCCAGATGGACGTGGCGGACCACGGCATCGCTGTGACAGATCACCTCACCACTCTGAAGCGAGACATGCACCGACAGCAGCCAGTCATCGACTTCGATGGTGCCGAGCCGAATCGCTCCCGGCAGGCGCACGCACAGACCACCCATCGACAGGTTCTCGACAAGTCCACTGGCCACTTGGAAGCGCGGATGCCACGCCGTGCAAGCGATCGGCCCAACGCCAAACTCGCTAGCCAGGTGACGAAGCGCACGTAGCTTATGGCTGGTGCGGACAGCCCTCTCCTCTTGCGCCACGGCGAGCACGGTCATGTCTAAAGCCCCAAAAGTTGCGTGAGCTGGTTGATATCGAGCGGCTTACGGAGGCAAGCAGTGGCCCCCGCCTTCTTGAAGGCAACCTCGAGCATGTCATCGAGTCGACCCGTTAGCGCAATGATCGCGATCTCCGACGTGGCTGGGTTTTGTCGAATCTGTCGACAGACCTCGACTCCATCCATGCCGGGCATCATCGCATCAAGCAGCACGGCATCTGGGCGATCGGTGCCGATCTTGAGCAAGCCCTCGACCGGACCTTCGGCCATCTCGACGTCCAGCTCTGGGAAGTTTTGCTTGAGCTGCCGCTTCGTCGAGCGCAAAAACGTTGCATCATCGTCGATGAGCAACATCCGCTTGGCCTGTGGCAACAGCGTCCGCGGCACTGGCATCTGGTGATTGCGCAGAAACTCGACGAGGACCGTCGGCTCGACCCGTCGGTGGCCACCCGGCGTACGAAACGCGGGTAGCAGTCCCTTGTCGATCCACGACAGCACCGTGGAGGGGCTCACCCCGATGAGATCTGCGACTGCGTGCGAAGTAAGAAATGCGTTACTGACCGCCATTACGCAACAAACCGCCCTTTCTGATCCTGCCCGTCTGTTCCAAGCGGTGTCAAGGTGATGTCCGAGGACGGCGCGGCAAGTCTCGGGAGAAGCTTTGGCGACAATTGAGACAGGCACCATAGCCTGCTCCGCCAAATGCTCAAATTTCCGTCAGCAGAAACCATAACTTGATGACCTAGCGCAGATTGGACTTGGATGTGCTGACTCACGCGCAGCCACCGACATGGAGTAGAAACAATGGTCATGAGCTGGCTCTTACTGTTCTTCGGCATCGTGCTTGAGGTCTGCGGGACCACCTGCATGAAACTTTCCAACGGTTTCTCCCGGGTTGTGCCTTCTGTCGCGATGATCTTGTTCTACATGTCGAGTCTTGGCCTACTAACGTTGGCCCTCAAAGAGATCAAGCTCAACGTGGCCTACGCGGTCTGGTCGGGGATGGGCACACTGCTGGTGGTCGTATTGGGCATCGTGTTTTTCCACGAAACCACCTCGCTACCCAAGCTTGCGTCGATCCTACTCATCATCCTCGGTGTCATTGGCGTGCGGTTGAGCGGCTCGTAGGGCGTTCGAAGATACTCCATTTGTCCGCTACGCCCTTTGAAGCGGCGGGTCCACAAATTCAATTTGTCCACTACCCCCCTTGAAGGGGGGGGTCCACAAATTCAATTTGTCCGCTACGCCCCTTGAAGGCGGGTCCACACACAAATTCAATCGGTCCTACGGCTCTGCCAGGCGTTGGGTCAAAGCACGCAGTGCCGCTGGCGTATCCACGTCCAGGGTGATGCCGTCATCCGCCATCGGTACCGGACAGATCGACTCCGCGTAGCGGTTGAGCAGCTCTTTGGCCCCCACGTCCCCGGATAGCTCCCGCATCGCCGGGAAAAACCTCGCTGCCCACAGCACCGGGTTGCCGCGCCGCCCCCCAAAGGTGGGCAGCACCACCTCACGACCGTCCTCGGGTTCAAACGCACCAATGAGCGCTTCAATATGCTTCGCTCGGACCCTGGGCATATCGCCTAAGCAGATGAGCGCACCATCAATGCTGCTATCGAGCTGCCCAAGACCCATCCGCAGCGAAGAGCTAAGGCCAGCCGCAAAGTCCGGATTGTGGACAAATACCACCGGCCGGTCCGCGAGCGCTGCCCGTACTTGCTCGGCCTGATGACCAGTGACCACAACGATCGGACGCACCGCCGTTTGAAGAAGTTCGTCGACAACATGACAGACCAGTGGCTTGCCCTCCAGCAGCTCTAGGAGCTTGTTGCGATCCTGCATTCGCTGTGAGCGGCCAGCCGCCAGCACCACCGCAGCCACTTGCGGAGGGAGCACCGGCTGAGCACGCGGTGCCGGTCGCCACGGCACTTCATGGAGCAGCCCACCGACTCCCAAATCCATGATGTCACCCGCCGAAACGGAGATCCCCGCGCACAATCGCTCCAGCACAAAGTCAAAGCCCGAGCGACGCAGGGAGCGCGCACAGCCCGGCACGCCCAGCACGCTGACCTCGCCCAGTCGCCCGAGCAGCAGCAAGTTGCCCGGATCGACCGGCATGCCCAGATGCACCACTTCGCCACCAGCCTGCTCGATGGCAGAGGGAATGACATCGCGACGGTCCACGATCGCCGACGCCCCCAGCACCAAGATCGGGGAACAGCCGCAGGCGGCAAGCTCTCCGACAGCGGCTGCGACTGACTCTTGATCATGAGCACAACGCCGTTCGTCGGAAATCACGCTGCCGATTCGATCCGCTCGCACCCGCTGGGCCGCTGCGGCGCGGTCCAAGATGCTCTCGGGTAAGCCGGCGGTGCGGGTCAGGATGAGACCTAACCGCCGGGGGACAAATGGCACCACGCGAATCAGCGAGCCTGCCTCGGGTACGCTCGATCTAGCGAGCGATTGGGCCGAATCGAGGAGCGACTGGGGCACGGCAAATGGGATGACCTTGATCGTGGCGACCATGGTGCCGACGCGCACCACCGAAAACGGTGGCAGAGTCGCCAAGGTCAGGTCTGGAGACAGATGGTTGAGCGATTGAACTGCGTCCACCGCCAGAACCAGCAGGCCCGAGGCCTCGGCATGAAGGTTACAGCGTCCGGTGCTGGCCGCAGCGGGCCGAGTGCCTGGACCCGCCACTACCCGCGCAAGCTGTGCGGCGGCTCGATCTTCGTCTAGGTCATGAGGATCAAGCTGCGCGGCCCAGACCCAAGCGATGCCATCACGGTGCAGCCGCTCGACATCTTCTCTGTCCAGACAACGCCCCTTCTTGAAGACCGCACCATCAGACAGCCGCAGCGTATGGGCGAGCAGTAAGCCCTCGCTGACCTCCCAACGTCCGAACCTCATGCGCTCTCACGATGAAGTACCGCGATAAGCTGTCCCAAGATCGACACCGCAATCTCGGCCGGAGAGCGCGCCCCGATACGAAGGCCAACTGGACCATGAATCCGCGCAAGCTGTTCTGCGGAAACGCCTAGCTCACCGAGTCGCCGCAAGCGTGACGCATGGGTCTTACCACTTCCTAACGCACCGATGTAGAAGGCGTCGCTTTTCAGCGCAGCGTAGAGTGCCGGATCATCCAGCTTCGGATCGTGGGTCAGCGTCACCACTGCGGTGCGCCGGTCCAAGGTCAGGTGCTTCAGCGCCTCTTCGGGCCACTCTTTGATAAGGGTCACAGTTGGGAAGCGTGCTTCGGTGGCAAACGCCGCCCGAGGATCAATCACCGTCAC
Source organism: uncultured Myxococcales bacterium (assembly GCA_937859535.1). Taxonomy (GTDB): domain Bacteria; phylum Myxococcota_A; class Polyangia; order Palsa-1104; family JAEUJZ01; genus JAEUKA01. Next base: position 10,560 of record CALLYL010000905.1, on the reverse strand, counting down.
ATCCAGGTCACACTGCGCCGCCATCTGACACAGTGGCTGGGTGGTGTGCACGGCACCAAAGATGAACAAGCGTACGGCGGGTAGTAGCGGCCACAGGAAGAACCGTCTCCCATCGGCCAGTTCAACGTCCACCGCACCCTCGCCTTGTAGGGCCGCCGCGACCTGGGCCCGCAGTTCTTCGGGGCAGCTCGGGTCATCGGTATGCTGAAACAGCCACCGCTCGCCGCTCGGCAGCGCCGTCAGCAAGAGCAGCGGCCGTCGAGAGGACAGTGCCGTGGTGAAGCTGGAAAGCTGGGCAGCGTCCGCTCGCTCGACGAACACTTCAACCCGCCCGCCACAGGCCAGGCCGACCTCCCACGCCATCTCTTGGGTCACACCGAAAGCCAGTAGCTGCGGTCGACCGTCGGCCATGGTCTGCTGAGCAGCGGCAATCACAGCCCCTTCGATACAGCCGCCCGACACCGAGCCAACGAAATCACCGCGTTGGCTGATGACGAGCAGACTGCCGGTCGGTCGCGGAGATGAGCCCCACGTCTTGATCACGGTGGCAATCGCAACCTGTTGACCCTGCTGAATCCAGGACAGACCTTGAGCAAGCAGCTTCGCGGACTCGTGCGGCATGAACCTTGTTCCTCGCTGCGGCGAGCTTAGGCGCAAGGCAGATGTAGTGTCCATGGGCGACCTACAGCATCGCTGTAGAGCCACCGTTTCGTGCCATATTGCGGGCCATGGCATCGGTTGAACACCCTCTGCGAGCGCGGCGCTCAGACTTTCCAGCGCTCGCACAGACCGTGCATGGTCGACCACTCATCTATTTGGACCATGCCTCGACCAGCCAGAAGCCACAGTACGTCCTCGATCGACTGCTTGCGGCCTATGTCGAGCGCTGCGGCAATGTCCATCGGGGCGTCCACACGCTCAGCCAGACCGCGACCCGAGACTTTGAGGCGGTACGCGACCAAGTCCGCGCCTTGCTGGGGGCCCCATCACCGGATTCAGTGGTGTTCACCCGAGGCACCACCGAGTCACTCAACCTCATCGCCCACAGCCTTGGACCGTTGCGGCTTGGACCCGGTGACGAAGTGGTGGTCACCGAGCTTGAACACCACAGTAACTTCGTCCCATGGCAGGTGCTGTGCCACGCACGCGGCGCACGACTGCTGGTCGCACCGATTGCGCCATCGGGTCAGCTCGATCTGGTGGCACTGGCGAAGCTGCTATCCCCACGGACGCGGATCGTTGCATGCACCCACGCCTCGAATGTGACCGGCACCGTGGTCGATGTGCAGCGGGTCTGTGAACTGGCCCAGCGGGTGGGTGCCGTGACGGTGATTGATGGAGCGCAAGCAGTGGCGCACCTACGGGTCGATGTGCAGCAGCTCGGCTGCGACTTCTACTGCTTTTCGGCCCACAAGCTGATGGGACCATGGGGCGTAGGCGTGCTGTGGGGACGAAAGGAGCTGCTCGCGGAGATGCCACCGTGGCAGACCGGGGGAGGGATGGTGCTATCAGTCACCGCCGAACGAACCGAGTACCAACCAGCCCCACACCGCTTTGAAGCAGGCACGCCAGCGGTGGCTGAAGTCATCGGGCTCGGTGCCGCCATTGACTATCTGCATGAGCTTGGGCTCGATCGCATCGCCGCACAAGAAGCGGCGTTACTCGATGAAGCGATCCGCAAGCTCTCCCAGGTTCCGGGCCTGCGACTGCTGGTGCCGGAAGGACCGAAGGTGCCGGTGATCTCCTTCGTGATGGAGGGAGTGCATCCACATGATGTCGGAACAGCGCTCGACCTAGAAGGAATCGCGGTGCGGGCCGGGCTTCACTGCGCCGAGCCCCTGTTTGCAGCGCTGGCAGTGCGGGGCAGTGTCCGGGTCTCCCTGGCGTTTTACAACACCGACGAAGAAATTGACGCGCTGTGTGACGCGCTTGGTCAGATAGGCAAGCTGTTTCGATGAATCCATCGCTCGCCAAGCTGTATCAGGAAGTCATCCTCTCCCACCATCGGGAGCCGCATCACTTTGGACCGCTGCCCGAAGCAACCCATCACTGCAAGCTGACCAATCCGCTCTGTGGGGATGAAGTACGAATCTCGCTGGTGATCTCTGGGGAGTCGATTTCCCGCTGTCACTTTGAAGGGCATGGCTGCGCGCTATGCAGAGCCTCGGCCTCGCTTCTGACCGATGCAGTGCAGACACAAACCGTAGCGGCGGCACGCAAACTCACAGAAGTCCTGCTGCAATTCCTAAGCAGCCCAGCCGATCTCGACAGCCCGGACGGAATCGGCGACCTCGTAGCGCTGAGTGGCGTCCGAGAGTATTCCTCCCGCCGTCGCTGCGCCACCCTCCCCTGGGAAGCGCTACAGACCGCCCTCCTCCGTCCGGCTGATCAATAGGTAAGCTGGATTCCGAGCTGGAGTCGCAGCGGCTGCTGGCGAGATCGCACCTGTCCGTAGCTCGGCACATCACGGGCTTCGATCTCGGTGGGAGAGTCGAGGTTAAAGAGGTTGAACAGATCAGCACTCACTTGCAGATGAACCTTTTGAAGGAGTGAGTGCAGGTCGTAGGCAATGCGCAGGTCGGTGGTGAGTACCGCAGGGGTCCGGACCTCGGCGATGGATGCGACATCGTTTGGGGTCTGTCCAGGATCGGTGCCATTGGGTGAGCGGCGATTGGTGTAGTCCCCTTCATTCTGGTTAAAGAAGCGCTTGGTCCGTGGACCGCCACTTTGGAAGTTCAGGAAAGCTCCCAGCAGGAATCCCTTCCAGTTGTAGGAGGCACGGAGCTTGAGATTGTGGCGTCGATCCTCGGGCAGAAAGCCGTCGTAGAACTCACGCATGCGCGGGTTGTAGAACTGGCTGAGCGTCTGACTCCCAGAGACTTGGGCAAACTGCTCGGCCCCAGGGCCATATAGGAATGACAGGGTGTAGGCGAGCGACAGATCCCACTCCTGGCGGGGCCGCGATTCGAAGATGAAGTCGAGTCCGTGATAGACACGCCAGTTTTCATCGGGCCGGGAATACTGAAACACTTGGCGAGGGATGCCATCCACATGGTCGACCACCCGCGTTCCGGTCGGATCCCAGATCTGGTTGGTTTCGATGCTGTCCCAGATGTTGGAGACCCGCTTGTAGGTATAGTCGACGCTGGCCACCGAGTTATCGAGCACCTCGCGCCGCAAGGCCAGCGTCACCTCATCGGTGTGCGGGGTATTGCCGGTGGGATCGAGCTTGTAGCCTTCGGCACCACCGGAGGTGCGCAAAGGAACAAAGTCTCGCTTATCGCCATCCCACTTGAGCGTGGTCGACGTTGGGGTAATGTCTGCATAGGCCGCCGCCAGCAGGGACAGCACTTCATTGGAACGACCGTAGTAGGCCGTAAACAGGGTTTTTCCGTCTTGGGTCAGGTCGAGCAGGACACCGATGCGGGGACCAAATCCGATCAAGCTGGACACTTCTTGACCCAAGCTGTTGGCGGTCCGTCCGTAGTCGATGCGAAAGCCCGGATTGATGCGCAGAAACGACGTGATCTGCCAGCGATCCTGGGCAAAGGCCCCCACCGAAAAGCCCACCTGATGATTGTTGAACGAAGGGGAGTCGGTGCGAAGATTGCAGCCCTGGGTCTGGCCGATCGCAGGCAGACAGAGTCCACGCTCGCCAGGACCACCGCCCACGTCACTATAGGAAGTCCCACCGGGAACCGACAGATCGAAGGAGTGGTAGATGACCCGCGACTGGATTCCAAACTTGGCCTCGTGCCGCCCGAGCAGCTTACCGCGCACCGACACCGACGGATCGAGCTGAAACGTATAGCGCTTGTCGTAGGTCAGTGACCCACCTTGATACCAGTACGTTCCATCATCTCCATTGTAGTGCTGCGGACGCTCGGCTTCGTAGGAGTCATTGGCCGCAGAGAACCGGCCCAGACCGCGATAGGCAGACGTGTCGACAGTCCCGAAGAAGCCTTGCGGACCGACATCGACCGTCGAATACTGGATTCCAGCTTGCAGGTTGGTGTTCACCCGCTCGCTGTGAAAGTAGTCCCACTGCATGATCCCGAACACACCCCCTTGGCGCTGATAGTCCTCAGCCACTCCCAAGCGCAGGTTGTCCTGATCGATGTTGTTAAAGTACGCCGGATCAGCCGACACAGACAGCGTCAGCCGATGTTTGGAGGACGGCGCATAGGTGAGCTTGAGCCGGGTCAGGAATCGATCGGATACCTGGGAAGGAGACTGCACGCCGAGCGTCGGACCGAGCGGCTGGGAGGACTCCTTGCGCAGATATTCAAACGACAGATTCACCCACAGTCGATTCTTCGCAATCGGGCCACCGACATTGATGGTGGTCTGGTAACCCGCCTGGGGGGGACGGACCAGGCGCAAAAAGGGCCTCCCGCCTTGGTACACCTGGGTGCCAAACTGCTGACCGACCGATAGCGCCTGATGGTTCACATACTGCGAGGCATTGATCTTCCACTCATTGCTGCCCGCCGTGGTGACCAGGTTGATGGTGCCGCCCAGCGAGTTGTATTGCGCCTCGGCACCTCCGGTCATGACCTCGATGGACTCGACCGAGTCGAAGTTGATGTTGGCCGAAAACGTATTGGTGACCGGATCGGTGATATCAAGCCCATCCACCAAGTAGCGATTGTGGGAGTCCATCGCTCCCTTGATGTTCGGGTTGCTCCCCCCCGAAACGCCCGCGACCTGCTGCACGATGTCCTGATAGCGACGCGAGGTGGCCACCCGAGCCTGCTGGTCGGCGGACAGCACGGTGCCGGTCTGGGTCGTATCGGGACGGATCATCTTCCGCTCTTCAACGATGACCTTGGTTGCTTGGGAAAGCTCCTCGATGCTCCAGGCAATGTTGAGCGGGAACGATTCGCCCTGCCGGATCACAATCTTGCGGCGCAGCGGCTTTGCGCCTTCGTAGGACAGCTCCACGTCGTAGCTGCCGGGAGGCAGCGAGCCGATCTGGTAGCTACCGTCTTCATCGGTGAGGACGCGACGAGCCCCACCAATGAGGCTTTTGCCGGTCACGGTAACGCGGGCACCCGGCAGTGGTGCGGAAGACACCTTATCGGTGATGACGCCAGAGAGTCGGCCATCCTGTTCACCCACCGCGAAGGCAGACAGCGGCGCACAGAGAATCAACGTCGACAGCCAGGGATAAAGAGATCTGCGCATCGGCTTACCGTGTCTCCGTGCGAGGGGGCTGCGGGCAGTAAACGATCTCACCGGTATCGGTGATCCTCATTGGATCAACCTCGGCGATCGACTTCTCGAAGCCCCGCATTGGATCGTTCGGTTCGAAGGTGAACACCCGGCAGACTGGGGAGTAGCCCTCCTCTCCTCGCTTGAACTCGACCAAATCGAAGCCGCCGCCGATCTCTCCAGCCACGACCTGGTTCTTGTCGGCGTCAAACACCCGCGCCGGATACAGGAGCCGCTGGGTCGCCATCCTCACCGTGCCAGGTGGTGACAGCGGGGAGACGGGCACAACACCCCCATCCAGATAACCCGCCAGGTACTGATTGAACCAACCAAAGCGCTGTGGCCCAAGCTGCGTGGATGGATTGAGCTTGGCACCAGGGAACAGCACCTCTGCCGCAGGATCGATCAAGATCCACAGTAGATAACGGCCACTCGGTCGACCCGTCGTGGTCCCACCCACTGAACCTTCGGGTGGCGGGACCAGCTCGATCGACAGGTCGGTGCGCGACGTCAGGTCTTCCTCGCTCTTGGGATCCTGGCAAGGATTCTTCTGGGACGAAACGACGACCTCTCGTACCACGGGTACATACGTGGTCTGTCCGATGGGATCGCTCTCCATGGGCAGTGCGGTAAAGACATTGCCTTGGCGATCGAGCGGCAGCGCGTCACGACGACGGGCTTCCTGATCGTAGACGTAATCTGGCGGGCTCACGCAGCGCCGACTGTCCTGACCATCTGCCGTCTGGGCAGGGTCAAAGTGATAGGCGAGCGGCACAGAAAGCTTGGCCAGATCGAGCGGGTCTTTGGTGCCGGCCTGTTCGCCATACAGATGGAGCGGGTAGTAGGCGACGGGATTCCCGCGACAGTAGGCTGTGACATACGTGAAGCGACCGCTACCGGGACGCTTCCCATCACCGCCCTCGCCCAAATAAGGTGCTGGAAAGTGGATCGGGTCGACGGCACCAGCACTGTAAGAGCCACTGCGTCTCTCAAAGGGATTGCACGCAGCCCCGCACAAGAGCGGCAAAAGCAGGATCGCGCATGGAACAAGGCGGCTCGTCGTTATGAGGCTCATCAGTAACTCCACAGGGTCGAGGCAGAAGGTCCACGACGGCTAAGCGGGCAGAACATAGAGTGATGGGCACCGTCTATCAAGGACGAATTCCGTCTTCAGAAAGCTCTGATATCCTGAGCGTTATGGCTTCGCGGTTCCGACGGCTAGTTGCGCAGATCGCCCTGGTTGGAGTGGGTGCCTTTGGCGTCCTCCATGCAGGGCTGGCTGCCGAGGACAAAGGCCCCGCTCAATCACCAGTTCCGACGACCCCAGGTGGACGCGACGGCGGTGTGCGTGGCGATTCACCCATGACACTGGGTCGTGGCACCGGGTCTAAAGACGGTGGCGGAGGGTCCGATGCACTCGATGGCGGAGGTGCTCGCGCCGACCTTGGGTCATCGGATGGGGGTCTGGATGCAAGCGTCGACCTGAGCCCACCACCGCCACCGATCGATCCGGACGTCAAAGCGAAGCTCGAAGCGTTAGAGGCCCAAAACGATCTGTTCCTCGATCAGATCGGCAACCGTCAGACCGTGCTAAAGAATGCGATTATCACCGTCGGCACAGTGCTGGCCGGAGGCGGAAACCCTACCTCGGCCAGCGTTCGCGAGCTGTTCCGGGCCACTGGTGAGATGGTGGTGTCCCAGCTTCTCAAGCACGAGGGCTCGGTTCACTCGGTGAACTACTCGGCGGATGGGAAGCGACTCGTGACGGCTTGTTCCGATGGAACAGCCCGCATCTACGACACCGCCACGATGCAGGTGCTCCAGACGCTCAAGGGTCACACGCAAGAAGTCACCCACGCCGCATTTTCCACCGATGGCAAGCGTGTCGTCACCGCCAGCGCCGATCGCACCGCCCGGATCTGGGATGTCCTCACCGGAAAGAGCGTGCTCACCCTCACCGGGCATAACCAAGAGGTCAACGTCGCGGCCTTCTCTCGCGATGGCAACCGCGTGGTAACGGCTGGGGGTGACAACCAAGCACGCATCTGGGACGCCCGCACCGGTCGTTCGATGCTGACGCTGAGCGGGCACGACGGCCCCGTTCTGTACGTCGCATTCTCACCCGATGGCAGCCGCATCGTGACTGGAAGCGCAGATGACACCGCCCGGCTGTGGGATGCGTACGGGGGACGCTGCATCTTCATCTTGAACGGCCACAACGAGGACGTCACCTCGGCGGTCTTTTCCCCGAACGGCAGCCGCGTGCTGACCGCTGGCCGTGACAAAAAGGCAATCATCTGGGAATCATCGACGGGCCGCAGCCACCTCAATATCTTCGATCCCGAGGATGGCATCCGTACGGCGCAGTACTCTGCCGATGGACTGCGGGTGATTACGTCTTCCTCGAACCGCATCGCTCGAGTCTGGGACGCGATCTCGGGTCGAGGTCTGTACGTCCTGAAGGGTCACACCCAAGACGTGCGGGCTGCGGTCTTTTCGCCTGATATGGCCCGCGCCGCCACCGCGTCTTCTGACGGCAACGTCCGCGTCTGGGATATCCGCAGCGGCCGCTACGGCCAGATCTTCCAAAGCAAATTCGAGCTAAACAGCGCGATGTTTTCCCCTGATGGCGGACGCGTCGTCACCTCCCACATCGACCACAACGCCCTGCTATGGAATGCCAAGACCGAGCGCAGCATGGCGCTGCTCAGCGGGCACACCGCCGAGGTCAACTGGGGCACGTTTTCGCCCAATGGTCAGCGCATCGCCACCGCCTCGAATGATAAGACGGTGCGGTTGTGGGAAGGTCTAAGCGGCCGGCCCGTTGGCACGATCACCGGGCACCAAGGCGCGGTCTTCCAAGTGGCCTATTCGCCCGAGGGCACGCGGATGTGTACGGCCAGCGCGGATCGTACGGCCCGGCTGTGGAACACCATGAACCTGCAACCGGTTGCGACCCTTTCTGGACATACTGGAGAGGTTCGTTCTTGCGCATTTTCACCGGATGGCAGCCGGCTCGTGACCGCCAGCAGCGATGGCAACGCCAGGGTCTGGGACATCTCGAGCGGTCAGACCTTGCTCACGCTGCAAGGGCATAACCAAGACGTGCTCGCAGCGACCTATTCACCGGGTGGTGCCCGCATTGCCACCGCATCCGCCGATGGCAATGTCATGGTCTGGGACGCTCGCACCGGCCAGGCCCAGTGGAACCTACAAGGCCACGGCACCGTGGTTCGTTCGGTATCGTTCTCACCGGACAGTAGCCTTTTGGCATCGAGCGGCGACGACCACATGGCGCGCATCTGGGAGATCAAGACCGGCAAGCTGCTGCTGACTCTCGAAGACAAGGCCGGTGGCGTGCGAAGCGTACAGTTTACGCCCGACGGCACTCGGGTCATTTTGGCTGGCGGCGATGGCACCGCCCGCATCCTGCTCGCCAGCGTCGATGGCCTGCTTGGCTTTGGCTGCCGAGTGCTGCGAGGAACCGATCTCTACCCCGAGGTTTCGGGCTACTGCGACCGCTTCCCCGATACCAAGTAGGCGTCTCGACCGAGTCCGAGCGCTGGACATTCGTAGTGCGGGTCGCGCCACGACCACCCCATTGCGCGGCAGTCGGAGCGGAAGGTACGACTTGTGCCGACGCAAGGTTGACGATAGCTTCTGTGCGGGTTCTGCCTCGCAGAGGCCAGGCCCATGTGAGCCATGCCGAGTACGAAGCCGAAGCCCAAAGCCCAGCCCCCGTCACACGAGCCGCCACTCTTGGTAGAGACGCCGCTGCCACCGCCCGTCTCAGAGCCGGACGCGATCGTCATCCGAGGAGCCACCGAGCACAACCTGCACATCGATTATTTGGAGGTGCCGAAGAAGCGGTTGGTGGTCTTTACCGGGGTCTCGGGGTCGGGCAAGTCATCGCTGGCCTTTGATACGATCTACGCCGAAGGACAACGCCGCTACGTGGAGTCACTGTCGGCTTACGCTCGGCAGTTCCTCGGCCAGCTCGATAAGCCCAAATACGAATCACTGCGGGGGTTGTCGCCGACCATTGCCATCGAGCAAAAGACCGCCTCCTCCAACCCGCGCTCGACAGTCGGTACCGTCACCGAAATTTACGATTTCTTGCGAGTGTTGTGGGCACGCGTCGGTACCCAGCACTGTCCGCAGTGTGGCAAGCGGGTCGCGCCCATGTCCGCAGCGGAGATGACCAATCAGCTTCTGCGACAGCCGCTCGGCTCTCAGCTTACCCTGATGGCACCGATCGCCGAGGGTCGCAAAGGCTCGCACAGCGAAGCACTCGATCGCGCCAAGAAGCAGGGCTACAGCCGTGCCCGCATCGACGGTCAGATTGTCCGCATCGAGGATCTGCCGCCGCTCTCGAAGAAGCTCAAGCACACCATCCACATCGTCACCGATCGCATCACCTTGACCGAGGATGCGGAAACAGCGCGACGGCTGGCGGACTCGCTCGAAGGGACACTCAAGCTCGGCGAGGGCATGGTGCTGGTCCAGCGCGAAGGGGCAGGCCGAGACACGGAAGAGCTGCTGCTCTCCGAAAAAAGAGCCTGCCCGACGTGTAGTTTGGCCTTTCCGGAGCTGTCGCCACCTTCGTTTTCGTTCAACACCCCCGTCGGAATGTGCCCGGAGTGCACTGGCCTCGGCACCCGCATGGAGATGGACCCACAGCTTGTCATCCCCGACACCCGCAAGTCGATTCGCGGCGGGGCGATCGAGCCATGGGCGACTTCGATGGAGCGCGGAGACGGCCTAGTCGTCAGTATCGTCCGCAGCATGTCCGAGGAGTTTGGCATCAACCTCGACAAGCCTTGGCGTGAGCTCACGAAGGAACAGCAAAAGCTGGTCCTGTACGGAGCAGGAGATCGCCGCGTCGAGGTCAAATGGGAAGGTCGCCATGGCAGCGGCCAGTGGGCGATGCGCTTTGAGGGCATCTTGAACACGCTGATGCGGCGCTACAAGCAGACCGTCAGCGAACAGATGCGCGAGTACTACGAAAAGTTCCTGCGCGAAAGCCACTGCCATGCCTGCAACGGCGGTCGGCTGCGCCCTGAGTCGCGAGCGGTGTACCTACTGTCACAAGACGATGGCCCACCGCAGTACAGCTTGCCCGACGTTGTGAGCATGACCGTTGGCGAGGCCGCACGGCTGTTTGACACGATACCTCTCGACGGAGAGCGGGCGATCATCGCGCATGAACTGCTCAAAGAAATCCGCGCCCGACTGGGTTTCTTGCTCAGCGTGGGGCTCGACTACCTGACCCTGCATCGCTCGGCCGCCACTTTGTCGGCCAGCTCGGCGCCGTTCTTGCCGTCCACGGCCAGCGCAAACTCACCA